>JAIORT010000019.1 GCA_021107975.1 Bacteroidales bacterium
AAATATTTCCAAACCCAACAACTGACAAGGTAACCATTAAAACAGATGAAATGATTAATCATGTCAGCATCTATTCATTTAATGGTCAGCAATTGGATGTAGTCACTTCACAAACAAGCCAGCCGCATCAGCAAACAATTGATATAAGTAAATATCCAAAAGGAGTTTATTTAATAGAGGTTGGATTTGAAGATGGCAGTACTGTGAGAGAAAGAATTATTAAGCAATAGTAGATGCAGATTGGAAACCGAAGTAAGAAATATTACTAAAAAATTATTCAAAATGATTAGACCTATAAAAAAAAATACAAGGACTTCTTTTCTCTTGCTCTTCACATTCCTCGCCATTGTTGGATGCGAAAAAGAAAAAGAAGAAGAACCGGTTGTTATTCACGACAACTCTCTTATTATTGCCGAAGCGTCAACAGCAAAATACGTAATCGTATCCCCTTCAACTGGTGCAGTACGTGCTGAAGTACAGCCAAATGTCATATCAATTAATCAATTGGCACTTGGCTATCAAAGCCAAAAAGCAATTGTGACAAGTAAAGAACCAGGTGGAAGTTTCGTCAAAGTAATCTTCACATGCGAGCGCGAAACCGGAAATAATTTGTTTCAGGTAACCAGTGAGCAAGACTGGGATGTTATGTTTGTTGATGCTTCACCTGTAGGACCTCAAATTGTATTTAGTGCACAAAATGTGGATGTCTTGTCGGATGACAACATCCACAAAATTAACGAGGATGGCACAGGATACGAACGCTTGTCGTCTCCAGATGAAATTGTTGATTGCCTCGGTATTTCATGCAAAATATGGTCTGCCTACGACCCGGCCTGGTCGCCTGATGCTTCGAAAATAGCTTTCGATATCCATTTAAGGGAGGTCGTAGAACTCCATCCGCACAACTCAATATGCATTATGGATGCTGATGGCGGAAACAAGCAGGTCCTTTATGATGTTCCTGTAGAAGAAACTCACTATCACGATATTTGCTGGACACAAGACGGTCAGTTTTTGGTGTTCTTAAATAATTTAGCAAATGATACCAAGGTAAAAGTATTAAACATAAATACTAAAAATATTATTGACATTACCGGACAATTAACTGTAGAAGGCTTGCATCCTACCAGCCTGTGGACTTCACCAAACTCCAACCAAATAATTTTTAACAAATACGAACCGGGTGGTGGTGACCTTTATGTGATTGACTTTACAGTATCGGACGATAACCAATTCCAAATTGATGGTAACTACAGAATGCTTGCATCATATCAAGACAATAGCTTGCACTTTGGCGCTCCTGACTGGCAGTTGTGGGATGGAAATGAATAACGGAATAATTAAGCTAATTCCTTAGTCCCTGCCCAATGTATTGATAAATATTGGGCAGGGTTTCATTTAAAGAAATGATTATTCGCATAATATTTCTTTTACTCTTTCTAATTCCTTTTCAGCATCACTTACCAATTCATTAATAATTTCTTTTAAGGGCTGGATTTTTTTCGCAAGACCAACACTTTGTCCTGCCATAAGCGAACCTTTTTCAATATCACCATCAACCACTGCATTTCTTAATGAACCCATCCAAAATTTTTCTACTTCATACTGAGCATCAATCTTGGTAATTTCTTTATTTTCAAGCTTTTTTAACAGTATTAATTGTAGTTTTCCGAAATCATCCATTGCCTTATTGTTTAAAGCTCTCACTGCTACAACAGGAAGCTGGGAGCTGTATCGCGGAGTGCTAATAGCTTGCCTGGCTTTTGCCCTGCTAAAGGCTTGTTTAAAATTTGGATGTGCCGTACATTCTTCACTCATCACAAACCTTGTTCCTAACTGAGCGCCATAAGCTCCCATTAACAATATATGAGCTATCATTCTTCCCGTTCCTATACCTCCTGCAACAAACACCGGGAAATCATCAAATTCAAATAAAACCTGTTGTAAAAGCACAATTAAACTCACATGACCTATATGACCTCCTGCTTCACTACCCTCAAGAATGAGGGCATCAACACCATGGTTAATTTGCATTTTGGCTATTGACTCGGTTGAAGCAAATGCCATTACCTTTTTACCGGTTTCCTTTACTCCGGTTACTTCCTTTGCTTTTGGAAATCCACCGGCAAAAACCACAAATCCCACATCTTTTTCTTTAATAATATCAAGGTGCTTTTGAAAATTCGGAGCAATGGTGATTAAATTTACTGCAAATGGCTTTGATATATTTTTCACACATTTATCAACTTCTCTTTCAAACATATCTAAAGGCATATTTCCGGCTGCCAAAACAGGAAATGCCCCATTATCGCTAACTGCCTTTACTAAGTTGAAATCACTAATCCATGTCATACCACCGGATATTATCGGATATTCAACACCGAGAAATTTGCTTCCTTTATCCCAGATTTTATTTATTTTTTTCATACTAATCAAATCAGATACTAATTTTCTTTCAAAACATAATCATCATATTCAATCTCAAAACGAAGTTTATGTTTTGCTTCTTCCTGGGCTAATGATAAGAATAAATCACGTAATTCATTATTCGGAGCAATTTTAGCCAAATCGTAATATAATTTAAAAGCGGCTTTTTCTTTGTTCATTGCCACAATCAAAAAATCCTGATAGGTCATATCCGGCTTTGCTTCTGACTCAACCAAATAATCAGCAATTTTCAGGTTAGTAACTTTTTCTTCCTTAAATTCAAATAATTGCTTTTCTTTGATATTGGTCAAACGGGCTTTGTGTCCCATTTCCTCTTTAGCAAATTGAAGGAAAACTTCTTTCATTGCTTCATTTGTAGCTTGTTCAGATAATTTTGTATAAAAATCAACTGCTTCCTGCTCCGAAGCAATTGCAAAATTTAGAATGTCGTTTATTGATTTGAATTCTTCCATGTTTAAAATATTTTTAAAAGGTTTATTATATTGTATCGTTATTTATAAATTGAATACTTATTTAAATATTGTTTTAGCCTTAGCCTTTTTAAACTTTTGTTCTCAAATCTATTCGTATATTTTCCAAATCTTCTTCGTCCGGAATA
>JAIORT010000292.1 GCA_021107975.1 Bacteroidales bacterium
AATCCATTTTAGTATATTTTTTTAAACGCCTTTCCCAAATTATGCGATATATTTCTGGCAGTTAGCGCTTCGTATCCACATTTTTCCGCTGCGATATCTCCTGCCAGACCATGAATGTAAACACCCAAAATACAGGTTTCTTTAGAGGAGTATCCCTGAGCTTTCAGTCCTAAAAGAATTCCTGTTAAAACATCACCGCTTCCTCCAGTCGCCATTCCCGGATTTCCTGTTGAATTAAAGTAACACGAGCCATCGGGGCAGGTGATAGCAGTATGAGCGCCTTTCAATATAACATAAGCAGTGTATTTTATCGAAAACTCCCTTTGTTTCCGATTGCGTTCAAAATCATCAGAGGATTTGCCGACCAAACGTTCAAACTCTTTTGGGTGAGGGGTGAAAATGCTGGTTTTGGGGATAAACGGTATCCATGTTTTGTTTTCTCCCAGAATGTTAATAGCATCAGCATCAAAAATTATTGGTAATCCTGAATTTTGAATTAAAAGCTTTAATGCTGTTTGTGTTTGCTTTTCAGTTCCTATGCCGGGACCGATTGCAACAGCATTGTATTTTGACAAGTCAGGAACTTCCGAAAAAATATTTTCATCCGGATCAATGCTGACCATGGCTTCAGGAACAGAGGTTTGAATAATATTATATCCCTTTTTTGGTATATGTGCTGTAATTAAGCCTGCGCCTGCTTTTAATCCTGCTTTTGCAGCAAGAACGGCAGCGCCCATTTTACCATAACCTCCGGCAATTAATAATCCGTGTCCATACGTCCCTTTATGAGAAAATTTATTTCTGGGCTTTAAAATGTCTTTACAGTCGTTACTTTTTATGTAGAAATTTTTGACTTCAACCTGTTCTATGAATTCGGGATGTAATCCGATAGGCATAATTTCCCACAGACCTACATATTTATCGTTTTCCGGAAATACAAAACCAAATTTAGGAAACTGGATGGTGAGTGTATAATCGGCTTTTATAATTGATCCGTCGTTTGTAGTATTTGTTGTATCACAAAAAAAACCGGATGGAGTATCAATTGCAATAACAACAGCTTTTGATGCATTAATATGGTTAACAATTTTTGCAATGAATCCTTTTACAGGTCTGGCTAACCCCGAACCGAAAATTGCATCAATTACAATATCATCTTCAGAAATATCAGGCAGTTTATCCCCCTCGCGGATTTCTACAAGCTTTACCTTTTTGATTTTTTTTATCCTTTCATAATTAGTCTGGCAACTTGGCGACATTTTATCCGAATACCAGATAACAATTACTTCAACGGCAAATCCTGAATTACTCAGCATACGCCCGACTGCAAAACCATCTCCACTATTATTACCGAGTCCGCAGAAGATTTTTATGGTTTTCTCAGGGTCGGTATTAGCCATTATCCATTCAAATAGTTCCGTTGACGCACGTTCCATCAGGTCAATATCGGCAATAGGTTCATTCTTTATGGTATAAGCATCCGCTTCTCTGATTTTTTTAATTGGTAGTATTTTCATGTGTTTAGATTGCCACAGATTCACAGATTATATGTTTATCTGTGAATCTGTGGCTTTTATTATTTTTTCAACTTTCTTTTAAATTATTCCTTAATTACATAGCAACTTGCCATCATATCATGCAAAGCTTGTTTCCTGTCAGTAAAACCTGCCATGATATAGCCTATCATTAATATCATGCCTGATATGATTTTACCGAAATATCTGCCAGTAGCTCTTGCAAAAGAAATCCTTTCTCCGTTATAATCGGTAACTTTGATCTTTAATAACATTTTACCAAGGGTTCCCTGTGTTTTAGACGATTCCATAATGGCAAAATAAAGCCAGTTAATAGCTATCGAAATCATGATGATTAAGAAAAGAATACCAAACATAGGTCCTAAGAACATAAGCATTTCTTCCTCATTATAACCGCTTTCTGCTAAACCAAAAATTGATAAACCAAAAATGCCTAAAATGGGTAGAATAATGATAAATTCGATAAATGACAAAATTATTTCATCAATAATGTAAGCTAAAAATCTCCACCAAAATCCTGCATATTCAACAGGTTTTTGGGTTTCCTGAGTTGTAATGTTTGAATTTTCCATTTTGAATATATTTTAAAGGTTTAATAATCGTATCCTTCAATCATTTCCCAGGGAAATAATGCATAATTAAATCCCATGAATACTAATCCTATAATAACCATTAATAAAAATAAACCAGCCAGTACCAGACCGATTATCGCTGTGGTTCTTCCGGTTTTAAGGTTATTGTAAGAACCCGGTGTATATTTTTGCGGATTCTCATTATATAAAACCAAATCTTTGTTAGCAAGTACCAGTGCAATAATTGCGAGGATAAGCCCGAATATTCCGTGGCACCAGCACAAAACAATTGATATGATACCCAATACCAATACTGTTGTTGCATTAGGCAATGGTACCTGTATGACTTCTGACTGTTGAGGGGTTGTAACGTTAGTGTTTTCCATGATTATTAGTTTTAATTTGTGAATAATTTTAAAAAATAATTGATAACAATAATTGCAGCCGTAAATATAAAGGTAATTTTTAAAACAAGCGCACCTTTTCTGAATTGAAATATTAAATGCAGGATTAAAAAAGCAACCAAAAAGATTATTGGAATTAAAGCCGGATAGGTTTTTAAGCTTTCTGCTATGTTTCCTTTTAATAGCTCGATGAATGCTGTCTGCATGCCGCATCCCGGACATTCTATTCCAAGTATTTTTTTATAAAAGCATGGCAATTTGTGCGATTCGAGCCAATCGATTATTCTTTGCATTTTATTAATTTAATATTGAGTCCTGTCTAAAAAGTCAATTTTTGCCACAAAGCCACTAAAACACAAAATCCCACTAAAAATTAACTAATTGATTTTTATCATTTTGTGCAATTTAGTGCTTTGGTGCTTTAGTGGCATTTTTATTTTTTTCGACTTTTTAGACTACACTCAATATTGGAATAAGAAAACGAGAGTATAAAAATAAATTAAATTGTGAAATATTCAAGTATT
>JAIORT010000564.1 GCA_021107975.1 Bacteroidales bacterium
CCTCCTTGCTCAGAATATATCCGCAAAGCAAACCACCGAGTCCGCTTCCGATTATTACAACATCGTACTTTTGCATATTGTTTCTTTAATTACTCCTCTGCACCTTTGCAACTCTGCGTTCAATGTAATTGTTTTATTAAACGCAGAGGCACAGAGACGCAGAGATTATTGAATTTTATTTATTAAATATTCCAGTCCTACTAATTCCCCACAAGTCATAACCGAGCCTATTGTTACACCAAGTATTCCGTGAAGGTTAAGATTCTGACCCGTAAAAAACAGGTTTGGAATTTTCGTCTTTGGTAATATTATTGATTTAAAAGGGTCATTATAATCTTTCAAAATACCATAAGACGAGCCTTCAACTGTTCCTGTATAATCGCGATAAGTCAAAGGGGTTGAAGTATAATATGATTTAATTTTATTTCTTACATCCGGGAACTTTTGTTCAACCAAATCCAATAAATCTTCTGCTTTATTTTTTTTAAATTCAAGATAATCAGCACCACGTTTTTCAACTGTTGTATTTTCCCATTTCTTCAATTCATCAAATTTCATATAAGTTATAACAATAGCTCCGTCAGCATATATATCCGATTTTGATGTTGCGGGTGTGTAGAACATAAAATTCTCAGGCCATTTTTTTTCTGAATAATCAGTCGTCCAAACAGTATCGCCTTTGTAATAATAGTGATTAAAATTCATATATTTAAAACTATCCTTTTTAAATACAATATATAATGTAAACATTCCTATCGTATTTTCAAGACCGGTTATACGTTTTCTGTATGCCTTTTTAATTTGATGTTTATCAATCATTTGCAATGTCTTGGCAGGATGAACATTGGAAATAAAATACTTTGCTTCAATGCGTTCTGAATTTGATAGTTCAATATATTTTATGTTATTATTCTCAATGATTAATTTATTTGCTTCATGTTTTTTAAGAACAACTCCTCCATTTTCAATAATAGAATCAGCGAGCAATTTTGCAAGCTGAAAGCTGCCATCAGTAAGTCGCCATGCACTGTTTATAAAGGAGTAATTTATCAGAGCATGAATATACAAAGGTGTTTTATCCTTAACTCCGGCATATAAAGAATTTGTCCCGGCTAAAACATTTTGCAGTTTTTTATCTGATGTAATTGAATTAATAAACCCGTAAGCGCTTTCATTAAATATTTTACTGTCAATAATATTAGGTTGTTCTTTACTAAGATTGAATAATGGGAAATAATTGCTAATGGTTTTTAATTTATCAATATATTTATTTAATGCTTCTTTTTCATTTGGAAAATTTTCCAGAAGGATATTTTTAAAATTTTCGTGTCCCTGTGCGTGTTTATATTCTTTGCCTTCAAAGGTAACAATATCAAATCCGTTAATATCCAATCTTTTGAGCTTTAGCTTATCCAGGATACCAAAATATTTAAAATAGCGATTAAGGATTTGTCCTTCTTCTAATCCTTCGGTATAATTCAGCCCTGTATTAAAGATTACATTTTCGCGTTTGAATGTTTGAAGACATCCCCCGATTTGCCTGTTTTTTTCAA
Source organism: Bacteroidales bacterium (assembly GCA_021107975.1). Classification (GTDB taxonomy): domain Bacteria; phylum Bacteroidota; class Bacteroidia; order Bacteroidales; family JAADJA01; genus JAADJA01. Next base: position 1,554 of record JAIORT010000564.1, read on the forward strand.
TAATACAAACATTAAAGCCTTCTTTGCTTAAGATGTTTCCGCAAAGCAATCCTCCAAGTCCGCTTCCTATTATTACAATGTCATATTTTGGCATCTATTCGCTTAGTTTATTAGGGTTCTTGCTTAGGTTTTTGTCGCTGGGTTTTACTCTGCGTTCAAGTTTTTTAATGCTGTCAGTTGAAGGTAATTCTTCAGGCATTGTTCCGCCAATTTCTTCAATTGTTTTTCGCACCTCTTTGTTAGGGTCAGCATTTTGAACTATCAGGTAATAAGCATAGCGAGAGAGTTTTACGCTCTCTGTCTTGCGTTTTGCGCCGGAACCGATAACAACCATTTCGAGGACATCCTCGAAATGGTCTTCTATCTTGAAATTACTATTTTTACAAGCTTTCTTTGCTTTTTCAATAACCGCTTTAAAATGTCTGTACTCTGAATATTCCAGTACTTTTGACATATCGCGAGCAGACCAATATTCATTTCCGTTTTCATCTATTCTTTTGATTTGCTCAAATATAGTTTGAGTCTTTTTATCTAATTCGTTACTCATAGTTTTGTGTTTTATTATTTAAGGTGTGTTGTGATAATATAAATCAGGTTCGAAGTAAACTTAGTATTATCTATAATTTCTACATTCATATTATATTTCGAAACAAAATCAGTAATTTTATTTCCCCCGATAAAGAAAAGTTTTTTATAACCCATTTTATTAAATCCCGAACGTGTTGAAAATAATTCGGTGAGTTTTGTAACAAAAGTTCCTTTTATAATATTCGCATCTGCATCTCTGATTATTATTTTTCCATTATCATTTAACTTAGCAATACATTTGCGAATAGTATCAAGTTGGTTTTCTTCAGGCATATAATGCAATACATCATTTAAGATAAATACATCGCTATAAGGTAATTTACAATCATTAATATCGGTATGAATAAAATTAAGGTTCGGAATATCCTGTGAAATTTTTCCTGCAACATCAATTTTATAATTATCATAATCAATACCTGTGATTTGTCTTTGATTTGAAACAAAATTTAACATATATGGCAAAAACCCGTATCCACAACCAATATCAACAATGCTTGCTTGTAAAGGAATAAGTTCATTAAATAAGGCATAGTTCTTTTCTAATTTTAATTTTACTCTAAGATACCATTCCAATACAGGACCTTTATAAATATATTGTTTTATTAATCTGTCTCTAAAATAATCGGGTGTTTCTTCCTTTAGTTTAAGTTTTTCATATTCTTCGCGATAGAACTTTGCCATAGACTTTGCCTGTAATAAATAGGTGTCGCCAAATTTTCCGTCTTTTATGTTTATTCTGTTAAATATCTTAACAGTAATATGTCCGCTGCGTAAAAAAACTTCGCCTCTTGTAAGGCAATGACCTGAACCATGGATAATAACAGGCAATATTTCCAAATTTAATTTATCAGCGAGATAAAATGCACCTTTATGAAAACGTTTGATTCTAC
>JAIORT010000978.1 GCA_021107975.1 Bacteroidales bacterium
TAAAAAACATATTTCCTAATTTCATCAATAGCATACTTAACAGCTATACACAGGTTTTTTTTTCAAACAGCAAGACATTTGGCATTATCCTGCTTATTGTTTCTTTTTTCGATTTGAACGCAGGAATAAGCGGACTGATAGCTGTTCTGTCAACCAACATTACAGCATACCTTGTTGGCTTCAACAGGTTTAGCATAAAAGCAGGTTATTATGGTTTTAACTCTTTGCTGGTTGGTTTGGGATTGGGCATTTATTACCAGATGGGCATGGAATTTTTACTTGTTCTGCTTTTTGCTTCCATTCTCACTTTGTTTGTTACCATTTTACTTGAGGGAGTGATAGGGAAATACGGCTTGCCTTTCCTGAGCTTATCATTTCTGTTCGGAATATGGACAGTAACCCTTGCCTCCCGCGAATTTACTGCCCTTGCCATCAGTGAAAGAGGAATTTTTATGGCAAATGAACTGTTCAGCATTGGCGGTTATTTTTTTGTAGGCATTTATAACTGGTTCTCCAACCTTAACCTTCACGAATCAATCGTCATTTATTTCAGGTCTTTAGGCGCTATATTTTTTCAGTATCACCTGTTTGCAGGAATTGTTATCGCAATTGGCTTACTAATTTATTCAAGAATAGCTTTTCTTTTATCAATCATTGGATTTTTCTCTGCATATTTTCTTTACCAGTTTGTTGGCGGAAACATATATGAGCTTAGTTACAGCTATATCGGTTTCAACTTTATTTTAACAGCTATTGCAGTCGGTGGCTTTTTTATTGTTCCGTCAAAATATTCATTTCTATGGGTTATACTTCTTACACCTCTTATCTCCATTACCGTTACAAGCACAATGGCAATAATGTCATTATTCCAGCTTTCTATTTATTCGCTGCCATTCAACTTTATTGTTCTGTTGTTTCTTTATATCCTCAAATTCAGGGAAAGATATTATCACAAACCGGAAATTGTGGTGTATCAGCAATTTTCACCTGAAAAAAATCTATATTCCCAATTGAATGATAAAGAAAGATTCTGCAATTTTAAATATATGCCCTTTTCGTTACCGTTTTGGGGAGAATGGATTGTAACACAGGCGCATCATGGCGAATATACCCACAAGGGAAACTGGGCTTATGCCTGGGATTTTGAAATTGTGGATGAAACCGGTTTTAATCACAAGGGAAACGGCGCCGTAAAAGAAGATTTTTATTGCTATAATAAACCTGTAATTTCTCCTGCTGACGGCTGGGTGGAGGAAATTGTTGACGGAGTTGATGACAATGAAATCGGTGATATGAACCTTGAGCAAAACTGGGGAAACACTATTATTGTTAAACATGCCGAAAAACTTTATTCTAAGATCAGCCATATTAAAAAGGAATCATTCAAAGTAAAAAAAGGCGATACTGTAAAAAAAGGCGACATTCTTGCTTATTGTGGCAATTCAGGGCGGTCGCCGGAACCACATATCCATTTTCAAATTCAGGAAAACCCTTTTATCGGTTCGGAAACCCTGGATTATCCCATAGGGCATTATATCTTGCGCAAGAAAAAAGATTTTGTTTTGCTATCTTATGACAAACCTTTAAAGGATGAGGTTATTTCAAATATCGAAAAAAATAAAACACTGTACAAGGCATTCCATTTTATTCCCGGACAAAAAATCGTGTTTAAAGTAACAAATGCAGGGAAAGAAGAAAAGAGGACATGGGAAGTTCAAACGGATATTTATAATAACTCCTGTATTTATTGTAAGAAAACCAAATCAAAAGCCTGGTTTAAAAACGATGGCAGTATTCATTATTTCACACATTTTGAGGGTAATAAAAAATCACTGCTATTTTACTTCTATCTTGGAGCATATAAGGTTATCTTCGGTTTTTACAAAGGATTAACAATATCGGATCAGCTCCCTATAAATACTCTCAATAACAAATACCTGATTTTTTTACAGGATTTTATCGCACCTTTTTACAGGTTTATTAAATCGGAGTATAATTTGGAATATGCCCGGATAAAGGACAACCTGACTGACAGTCAAATTTTACTTATATCAGGAGTGCAGGTAAAACGAAATAAAAAAGTTACTAAAGAATTAAACTTTGAGTTCGTGATTGAATCTAACCGGATACAAAAATTTGTTGTCGTTGCCGGTAATAAAACAATAGAAGCAGAAAAGGCAGAATGAAAAAAAATATTTTCCAAAGGCATTCCCCCCCCTGCCCCCCCCAGGGGGGGATAATAAGGTCTCAGCCCTCACGAGGGAGGACAACAAGGTCTCAGCCAACACAAGGAGGGGAAATAAAAATTCATCCATACCAGAGGGAAAAAGTGGAGGCTCTCCCCCCCTTGGGGGGGATTAAGGGGGGGGTAATTTCCACACTCCTTCTCCTTTTCATTTCAACCTGTCTTCTTGCCCAGCCCACCGACCTAAATTCCAAAACCATTGACAAAAAAACATACCGGCTTTACCTGCAAGAAGATTGGGATTCTCTGATTATTACCGGCAAACAAGCCCTCAAAGAAAACATCGACTATTTTTATCTCAGAATGAGAATTGGGATTGCTTATTATGAAATTGAAAATTACCGTAAAGCAGCGTATCACTTTGAAAAAGCCATAAAATTCAATACAAACGACCAAACCGCTTTGGAATACCTGTACTACTGCTATCTGAACACAAACAGGGATTTGGAAGCCAATGAATTATCGGAAAAATTTCCTGAAAGTCTGCAACAAAAAATTAAACCCGGCACGAACAGGATTATAAACAATATTTATTTTGAAGCAGGTCCCACATTCAGCAACAATATTAGCAAAAACCAAAGGTGGAACCTGATGGGTAAAGACAGCATTTATGGTGAGCAAGACCTGAACGACAATAAATACTATCTTCAGCTCGGACTCAAGCAATACCTTGGAAAAAGATTTTCTGTTTACTTAGGCTATTCCAATCTTACCATTTCAAAGCTTAAACAAATTCAGGCTCCTGAAATAGTGAAAGCGGGATACGATACAATTTATAA
>JAIORT010000332.1 GCA_021107975.1 Bacteroidales bacterium
GAATATTTTACAAATATAGAGAATTAATAAAAAAATTCCTTAATAGGGATACATGCGAAATATTAAATTGAAAGGATTTCAAATATACATTTTTATCCTGGTTCTTAATTCTTGGTTCTTGGTTCTAAGCTCTAATAATTTCCTTAATATCCTCAATCAATTTATTTGCCAGGTGTTCTGCTTTTGTTTCAGAATCACTTTCGGAATATATCCTTACTATTGGCTCTGTATTTGATTTTCGCAGGTGTACCCATTCCTTATCGAATTCTATTTTAACTCCGTCTGTCTTATTTGTTTTATGATTTTTATATTTCTCAATAATTCCTGATAAAATACCATCAACATCTATTTCGGAGGATAATTCGATTTTATTTTTGGAAATAAAATATTTCGGATAAGTTGCTCTCAGAGCTGAACATTTTTTACCCGACTTAGCAAGATATGTGAGGAAAAGGGCGATGCCAACAAGAGCATCCCTGCCGTAGTGCAATTCAGGATAAATAACACCGCCGTTTCCTTCGCCGCCAATTACAGCATCTGCTTCCTTCATCTTCTCAACCACATTTACCTCTCCGACAGCCGATGCAGAATATGCACCTCCGTATTTTTCTGTAATATCGCGCAATGCTCTCGTGGAGGAAAGATTGGATACAGTATTACCTTTTTTATTCTGAAGAATGTAATCTGCAACAGTTACTAAAGTGTATTCCTCTCCAAACATTTCACCCTCATTAGTAATAATAGCCAGCCTGTCAACATCAGGGTCAACTACAAAACCAACATCAGCTCTGTTCTTTTTAACTGTTTCGGAAATTTCGCCTAAATTTTCCGGCAGGGGTTCGGGATTATGCGGAAATTTGCCGGTAGGTTCGCAATACAACTCATCAATTTTGTTTACTCCCAATGCTTTAAGCAATTTCGGAATTGCAATTCCGCCGGTCGAATTTACACAATCGATGGCAACCCTGAAACCTGCTTTCTTAATTACATCAACATCCACAAGAGCAAGATCAATAATCTTCCTGATGTGTTTATCTATAAAGGAATCGTCCTTCCGGTAAATTCCCAGATTATTAACTCCGGCATATTCAAACTCTTCTTTTTCGGCAATTGCAAGTAATTCGGCGCCATCTTTTGCAGAAATGAATTCCCCTTTACCATTCAGTAATTTCAAAGCATTCCATTTCTCCGGATTATGGCTTGCCGTTAAAATAATACCTCCGTCGGCTTTTGTATCTATTACTGCCATTTCAATTGTAGGTGTTGTTGATAAGCCCCCGTCAATCACATCAACACCCATTCCAAGCAATGTGCCAACAACGAGATGATTGACCATTTCGCCGGAAACCCTGGCATCACGACCTACAATAAATTTGATTTTTTTAGCATCTGTATTTTTTTTAATGAAAGTAGCAAATGCTGAAGTGAACTTAACAACATCCAGCGGGCTTAAACCTTCGCCGGGCTTCCCGCCGATTGTTCCTCTAATCCCTGAAATTGATTTTATAAGTGTCATAATTTTAGGTTTGAAATTCGGGCAGCAAAATTATAATTTTTGTAATGATTTATAACATTTACTTTTATTAGTTTTGTAAAATATTTTAAATAATTATTGGTTGAATGGAGTATTTTGATGAACACGAAGAAGAACAGGTTAATACTTTGGTCTTAAGATTTGACCGAATGTTACAGCAGGGAGACCATTATTTTTTTGATGTTGATGAGTTCGAATTGATTATCGATTATTATTTATGGAACAATCAGCTTGATAAATCCAACATCGCTATAAAATATGCCTTAGACCAGCATCCGCATAGTATATCATTTATGCTGAGAAAAGCGCAGTATCTGGTTTCTTCGAATAACGTCAACAAGGCGCTCGATTTGCTTTCGGAAGTTGAAAGTATGGAACCCGAAAATCCTGAAATATTCATGACTAAGGCAGGTATTTACAGTCAGTTAAAGCGTTATGAGAAAGCCATAGAAGAATATAACAAAGCCATTAAAGAAGCCGTGGACATTGAAGAAGTCTATACTAATATTGCATTTGAATACGAAAATCTCGGTAAATACGACAAAGCAATTGAATACCTTAAAAAAGTGCTGGATATTAATCCTGAGAGCGAGGCAGTTATTTACGAACTTTCTTTTTGTTTTGAAATATCGAATCATTCACAGGAAAGTATAGATTTTCTTACACGATTTTTAGATACAAATCCTTATTCGAAAGCTGCCTGGTTCAATCTCGGTATTGCATATAATAACAGTGAATCTTATGAAAAAGCAATTAATGCTTATGATTATACTCTGGCAATCGATGAATCATTTGCCTCAGCATATTTTAACAAGGCAAACTCTTATGCCAACTTAGGGTTATATGAAAAAGCTATCGAATTTTATAGCGAAACCTTTAATTACGAAGAATCGGAGGCAATGACTTACTATTATATAGGTGAATGCTATGAAAAACTTACAAATTATGACAAAGCACTTAAACAGTACCGAAGAGCTATAGAATTAGAACCGCTTCTTGCCGATGCATGGTTGGGGATAGGTTTGATTTATGAAGAGCTGGATAAAACGAATATTGCAATTAATCATATAAAAAGAGCCATTGATATTGAGCCGGCTAATTCGGAATTTTGGTATATACTGGGTGATGTACAATATAAAGCTGATTTCATGGAGGATGCTTTAAAATCGTATAAAAAAGTTACTGAACTCGATCCGCAAAATCCTGAGATATGGCTCGACTATTCACATATTTATGCTTACGATTTCGATTTTGACCGCGCCCTTGAATGTATTGATGCAGGAATTGACAAACAGCCCGATAATGCTGAGTTTTTGTACAGGAAATTTATCTATCTGCTAAAATATCAGCAACACAAGGAGGCATATCGCATACTTGAACAGGCTTTGTTTATGGATTATGACAGCCATAAATTCATATTTGAATATGATCCTCAATTGCAAAATGACATTAATATCCTGCGGATTATTGAAATGTACGGGAAGGATT
>JAIORT010000748.1 GCA_021107975.1 Bacteroidales bacterium
CGGTATAACTACAGATTTATATAGTATCTGTTTTGCCGATCCGGACAAAGGCTGGGTAGTGGGAGAACAAGGAATCATCCTTCATTCTATTAACCAAGGAAATACGTGGGAAGCGCAATCCAACGGGACAACCAATGATTTAAATAGTGTCTGTTTCACCGACCCAGACAATGGCTGGGCAGTCGGAGGAGACGAGATGGGAGGAATTGGCACTATCCTGCATACCGCTGATGGAGGGAACATCTGGGAGGAGCAATCCAGTGGGTCAAATTTATTAACAAATGTCTGTTTCACCGACCCAAACAACGGCTGGGCAGTCGGAGCTGGCATTATCCTGCATACCACTGACGGCGGAAACATCTGGGAGGAGCAAACCGGCGGTACAAGTCATTTGTTATTCAGTGTCTGTTTCATCGACCAGTATAATGGCTGGGCTGTAGGGAGCACTATCCTGCATACCAATAATGGAGGAAACACCTGGGATGAGCAATCCAGCGGGTCAAATTTATTAACAAGTGTCTGTTTCACCGACACGGACATTGGCTGGGCTGTTGGATGGGACGGCATCATCCTGCATACCACTGATGGTGGATTCACCTGGGCAACGCAATCCAGCGGAACAGATATTAACTTAAAGGACATCTGTTTCACCGACCCGGTTACCGGCTGGGCAGTCGGAGGGAGTGGCGATGAAAGCATAATACTACACACCGCTAACGGAGGAATCACATGGGAGGAGCAATACTATGCAGAAGATATGTACTTAAAAGGCGTCTGTTTCACCGACCAAGTCAACGGTTGGACTGTCGGAAGCTCAATGGGAGTAGGTCTCATCCTGCATACTAAAAACGGAGGAGTAACCTGGGAGGTACAATCCAGTGGGACTTCGTATGGGTTAAATAGTGTTTGTTTCACCAACCCGGATAATGGTTGGACAGTCGGAGGTGCTGGCACCATCCTTTACACAGATAATGGCGGCACGGTTGGAAATGAAGAATTCAATCCGGATATCTATCGTGTCAGAATTCAGAATTACCCTAATCCCTTTTCTGATTTCACCGTAATTGAATTTGTATTGACACAATGTGAAAAAGTCGAGCTGACAATTTTTAATCAACTCGGACAGGTTATAGAGGAAATTGAGCAAGAGGGTGATCAAAAAGGAAAGAACCAATTTATCTGGCATCCAAATGCGCAACAACCCGGAATATATTTTATCCGTTTGAAAGCAGGTAAAAAAGTTTTAACTAAGAAAATGATATTATTATAAATTTAGTCTGGCATAGAATGGTACTATCTTTTTTCACCACAGATTAACACGGATTTTCTCAGATTATTTGTGTTAATCTGTGTCTATCCCTGCCTTTTGCCGGCAGGCAGGTGTGGTGCTATCTTTTTTTAAAAAAAAACCAAAATAACCTGTAACAAAACCAGAGCCAACAAGTCATATAATTATTAAATCAATTTAAACCATGATCCGTAATTATATTATCACTGCTCTCAGAAATCTGTTCAGGCAAAAGGGATTTTCAATCATAAACATTTCAGGACTGGCAATAGGAATGGCTATTTCAATCCTGATTTTTTTATGGGTCAAACATGAACTTAGCTATAACAAATTTAATGACAAGGCTGACCTGCTTTACAGGCTTGTTCAAACACAGTATTACTCATCGGGACCTCTAACAACTACATGTATGCCCGGTCCTATTGCAAAAGATATCAGGGAAGATATTCCGGAAATTGTGAACTCATTTATGTATTATGTGTTGACCGCTACGATAAGTTATGAAGACAAACTTTTCACCGAAGAAGTCCGCCTGGCTGATCCTGAACTTTTCGATATGTTTTCGTTTGAATTTGTAGAGGGTGACCCGGAACATGTTTTCGAAAACATAAACTCCGTAGTACTAACAGAAAAAATGGCTAAAAAGATCTTTGATGATGAAGACCCGATAGGGAAAGTTATAAAATACAATAATGAACATAGTTTCAAAGTAACGGGAATAATTAAAGAAACACCTGAGAATTCTTCTTTCCGTTTTGATATTTGTATTCCATTTGAATATATTGAAAACTTTGGTTTTACTGTTGATAAGTATGGATGGAATTCATATTCTGTTTATGTTGAATTATCGGAGGGTTCAGATTATAAACAATTAAATGAAAAAATAAAAGACTTCATAATCAGAAAAAGTGCTGATGAAGAAGATGAAAGCGAAATTGACCTTTTCCTTTTTCCGTTAACAAAAATTCATCTTCACTCCTATTCCGATAGCCGGGGCGACATTCAGTATATCTATATTTTTTCAGCCATAGCCATTTTTATATTGGTTATTGCCTGTATTAATTTTATGAATCTCTCTACTGCACGCTCAGCAAAACGGTCGAGGGAGATATCCATCAGAAAAACTGTGGGAGCAAACCGAAACAACCTGATAAATCAGTTTTTAGGTGAATCAATGATTATTTCATTTATTGCGATGATACTGGCAATATTTCTTGTAATAATACTCCTGCCCTATTTCAATGAACTGCTTGAAAAGAACTTAAAATTTGATTTCACCGACCTGAAATTATGGTCCGTTTTAATCGTGATCACATTTATAGTAGGATTATTTGCAGGTAGCTACCCGGCTTTCTATTTATCGGCATTTAATCCTGTAAAAACATTAAAAGGAGGAGTTAATAAAGGTAAAGGAAATTTCTATTTCAGAAGGATACTTGTGGTTTTTCAGTTTACTTTATCAGTTGGTCTGATAATTAGTACCATCGTTGTTAACAGGCAATTATCATATCTTCAGAATAATAAACTTGGAATGAACCTTAATAATGTATTGTATTTTTCAATGCGTGGTGAATCAAAGGAAAAATATGATGTAATAAAGAATGAACTATTAAAAAACCCGAATATTAAAAGCATTACAAGAGCTAACAGTATTCCTTTTTATATTGGCAGTAATAGTGGTGGTTTCGATTGGGAAGGAAGAGATACTGAAGATGACATTTTAATAGGTTTTGG
>JAIORT010000048.1 GCA_021107975.1 Bacteroidales bacterium
ACCGATATTTTTGATGAATTTATGGAGGATAATAATTTATACAAAATTGCATTATCAGGTGCAAGTGATAAAGAAATATTAAACCATTTTATTAAAGCAACCCTCCCTTTCCATATTCATGAAGATTTATTAGCTTTTATGTCGGTAATAAATAAACCATTAGCTATCAGATCATCAAGTTTGTTGGAAGATTCTCTTTACCAGCCTTTCGCCGGTATTTATTCTACATATATGGTCCCAAATAACAAATCTGATGAAAGACTTAGTTTACAACAATTAATTTATGCAATAAAATGTGTTTATGCATCTACTTTTTTCAAAGATAGTAAAGCGTATTTGGACGCTATTTCAAATATTATTGATGAAGAAAAAATGGGTATAGTAATACAGGAAGTATGTGGCACTAAATATGGAAACAGGTTTTATCCTACAATATCAGGTGTTGCACGCTCATTAAATTTTTATCCAATAAGTCCTGAAAAGCCCGAAGATGGCATTGCAAATGTTGCTCTCGGTCTCGGCAAATATATTGTGGAAGGAGGAGTGAGTTTACGATTTTCACCAAAATATCCTAAGAAAATAATACAGCTTTCTTCTCCCGAAATGGCTTTAAGAGATACTCAAAAACAATTTTTTGCACTTAACCTTGATGAAAATAGCTTCACTCCTTCAACAGACGATGGTATTAATATTTTGAAACTTAGAATAAGTGAGGCTGAAAAAGATAATTCAATCAAGTATATAGCTTCTACTTTCGATTTTGAAAATAATATGTTAAGAGATGGAGCAAATTATAAAGGCAAAAAATTAATAACCTTTTCAAACATTTTAAATCATAGTATATTTCCTTTGGCTGAAATACTGCAAAACCTTTTGGATATCAGTCAAAAAGAAATGAATAATCCTGTTGAAATAGAATTTGCAGTAGATTTAAATACTCCCAAAGGACAACCTAAAATTTTTAATTACTTACAAATTCGTCCGATAGTTGATAATAAAGAAACCTTTGATGCAAAAATTGATGAAGTACCCATAGATGAAACGATTATCTATTCGAAAACTGCATTAGGCAATGGAATTATTGATAATGTTTGTGATTTCATTTATGTAAAACCTGATTCGTTTAATTCAATGGAAAATCCCAATATTGCAGTAAAAATCGGAAATGTTAATGAGCAATTAATTAAAGAAAAGAGAAATTACGTTTTAGTTGGTCCCGGAAGATGGGGTTCAAATGACCCGCATTTGGGTATTCCTGTTAAATGGTCGCAAATATCAGGAGCAAGAGTAATGATTGAATCGGGTTTGGAAAATTACAGAATAGACCCAAGCCAGGGGACACACTTTTTTCAGAACCTGACATCTTTTCGGGTAGGATATTTTACAATTAATCCATACATCAACGATGGTTATTATGATTTGGATTATTTATCAAAATTCGGTTCATGCTATGAAGATGAATTTATAAGGCACATCCGATTTAAAAATCCTTTAAAAATATTAATTGACGGAAAGAAGAATTTAGGTGTAATATATAAGCTGGAATATTCCTGACCTTACTATAAAATATTTTTCTGAAATTTAAACTTTTATATTTAAATAATATAAATTTGCAAAAAAAAATTAAACATTTTTTAAAACATTTATTACCAATTAAATAACACATATAATGAATTTAGAGAAAATAATGCACGACTTCTCAAAAAAACATCCCGGCGAAGTCGAATATTTACAAGCAGTCCGGGAAGTACTCGAGTCAATCGAAGATGTTGTTAATCAAAACCCTCAGTTTGAGTCTGCGGGTATCGTCGAACGGATTATGGAACCTGACCGTATATTAACTTTCAAGGTGCCATGGGTAGATGACAGCGGTAAAGTTCACGTTAATCTGGGTTACAGGGTTCAGTTCAACAATGCTTTAGGTCCGTATAAGGGTGGTTTACGATTTCACCCGAGCGTAAATTTAAGTATTTTAAAATTCCTTGGATTTGAACAAATCTTTAAAAATAGTCTTACCACCTTACCAATTGGAGGAGGAAAAGGAGGATCGGATTTTGACCCGAAGGGTAAGTCGGATGCCGAAATTATGAGATTTTGCCAGGCTTTTATGCTGGAATTATGGAAACTCATCGGACCGGAAATAGATGTTCCGGCAGGCGACATCGGAGTTGGCGGAAAAGAAATTGGATACCTGTACGGAATGTATAAAAAGCTCACAAGAGAGCATCATGGCGTTTTAACCGGAAAAGGGCTGAGTTGGGGCGGAAGCCTTATCAGACCGGAAGCGACAGGATTCGGCGCCGTTTACTTTGCTAAGGAAATGCTTGCAACAAAAGGTGAGAGTTTTGAAGGTAAAAAAGTTTGTTTATCAGGTTTTGGTAATGTAGCATGGGGAGCAGCAACGAAAGTTAATGATTTTGGCGGTAAGGTTATAACGATTTCCGGTCCTGACGGATATGTCTATGATCCTGACGGAATCTCCGGTGAAAAAATTGAGTATATGCTCGAATTGCGAGCATCTAACCAGGATATTGTGAAACCTTATGTGTATGAATTTCCTGATGCAAAATTCCACCAGGGGAAACATCCATGGGAAACACCTTGCGATGTAGCAATTCCATGTGCCACCCAAAATGAACTAAATAAACAGGATGCATTAGACTTAGTGAAAAATAAATGTTTATGTGTTGCCGAAGGCGCAAATATGCCCTCTACTCCCGAAGCAATCGAAGTATTTCATGAAAATAAAATGCTTTTCGGTCCGGGTAAAGCGGTAAATGCAGGAGGTGTTGCCACTTCAGGATTGGAAATGTCGCAAAATGCCATGAAGCTAAATTGGCCAAGGGAAGAGGTAGATAACAGACTACATCACATTATGAAAAGCATTCATAACACATGTGTTGTTCACGGCAAAGAAGATGATGGCTATATCAATTACGTAAAAGGCGCTAATGTTGCAGGTTTTCTGAAAGTTGCCAATGCAATGCTGGATCAGGGGATTAT
>JAIORT010000471.1 GCA_021107975.1 Bacteroidales bacterium
AATAACTAAAGTGATTACAAACCAAAGTTCATCCAGATTTGCCGACATGAATGCCGAAATAATGAAAATGGAAGAAATAGCTACGATAATTTTTGTGCTCAAATTACCAACGCCGTCTTCCTTTTCCTTTTTGAGAAGTGCAATACCCGACCAGAAATAGGGGAACAGCAGCAATAATACCGAGAGAGTTACTGTAATATTGAAAGCTGCAGCCACATTGCTACCCAGCATCATAAGGATAAGCTCCAGAATAGTCATAATAACCCCATTAATTACCAACCCCTTACTATTGATACCATGTTTATTGGTATATGAATAGGCTTTAGGGAGAAAGCCATTATCGGCGCTGGTTTTTGCAGCACTTGCCGATGACAGGTTCCACACTAAAAAACTTGCAATACAGGCAACTGCCATCACGAGGGAAACTACCTCACCTACGATTTTAGAATCAAAGATTTTTTGCATGGATAAAGCAAAAGAGGCTGGGGCATTCTGAATTTCCTTTGCTGAAAACATACCTTCGATAACTGTAGTGGATGCAATATAAACAATCGCTACTATGATAAACCCGGCAATCGTGGCAATTGGGACGATTTTTTTCGGGTTTTGGATATGACTACTGTTGGTTGCCACACTTTCCACTCCAACAAAGGCGAATATCAAAATGGCAAAGCCCGACATAATTGCCGTGCCACTGCTTTTACCACTGACATTCCAGTTATTGCTGAACTGTGAAGGATCAAAATCAAACCACCCGGCAACAGAGGTGATGATTACAGATAGAAGCAACATTGTTACGGTAATAGAAACGATTTTCATAATGATTCCTACGCCACGTAATGACAGCCCGACAAAAACCCAGATGAGCACAATCACAGTAATCCCAAGAATAACAGGATGTTGAAGTTGTGGCAGGAACATTACTAAGTAGCCCAGCCCGGCAATCAGAATGGATACATTGGAAATAAGGTTTCCGTAAACGTAAAAGAAACCACTTTTAGCTCCCAGAATTGGATTTACATAAGTCGCCAATGCTGTTGGGCTGGGGTCTTCAAAACGCTTTCCTGCCTGCACGTAAACCAGGGTGAGAAACAAAGCCCCTACAGTAACCAGAATAAATGAGATAAGTGAAATAGAGCCGGTAAAGGCTAATTGTTGGGGCAGGGCAATAACGCCACTGCCGGCAAGACTTGATACGATTAGAATTATTGCTCCAATCAGTCCTAGTTTTTTTTTGTCTTTCATAATTTTTTTTTTGTTTAAATAAGTAAATACTTTATTGAATTTATTCCTGTTAATAGTTTGTTTTCATAAAGAACAAAAAGACAAAGCAAATTTAAAAAATAAACAATCAAATAAAAAAATCATCCTGCAATTCTATGTGTGCCCGCTTCGAAAGGTAAAGACCTAATTCGGCGAACATGCTGTGTTCAACTTCAGTAAGCCGTTTAAATTCAATCGCCAGCAAGCTCTCTCCCGATGATATTTCAGAGGATGTTCCTACTGGTTTTGCATCTATCTGCTTCGCCATGTTTTTTATTTCATGCAACACCTCAAGAAGCTTGTCATTCGACAGACTTTCTTTTGATTTTTGCAGTAAAATATTTTCAGCCATAAGATGAAGCAATCCCGACATTTTCCGTCCTGCAGGTAAAAACTCTTTCGCATCCCCTGCTTTGATATTATTTAATGTGACATATTCGTGCAGGCTGCTCACATTGCGCATAAACCTATTGGATAAGTTCAGGAAAGATATCATCGGTATAATAAGCCCTGAGTTTAAACCCGGCTGGGTAAGTGTGCGTTGCAGTGATGCATCGGCGTTTGACGCAGTTAGTTCCATTTTACGGTTTAAGGCTGATAGCCGGCGAGGCACAAGCTCTTTTCCCATCAGTGCTGAAAGCACTTCATTAAAATAAGAACAGACAGTATTGAGCATAGATGAAAGTCGTTCAGGAAAACGATCCTTCTCCCAGACCGGAAACAATAAATGTCCGCCAAGAAGAGCAAGTGCCATCCCTGTCAGGGTATCCAAAACGCGGTCCAGTGGAATATGCCAGTCGCCTGCATCAGTAATGCTATACACTGTTACGATGAGCGGGGTCAGAAAAAAAACAAAAACAGCATAATTGATTGTCAGCATTGATATTGCAATAAAAGCAAACATAATAAGAAAAACAAAAATCACTGTTTGGTTGTGAGTCTGGGATATTACCAATACAGCAAACAATCCCCCCAGAATTGTGCCGGCTCCTCGTTGCAGGGTGCGTACCAAAAAAGCTCCACCAAAATCAGGAGCCATGATAACCACAACTGTAAGCGGTACCCAAAATCCACGTGGAAGATGCATAAGATGAGCAATCAACACTGCCAGGGCGGAAGTTATACCAATCCGTATCGCATGACGGAAACAGGAAGACTTGAACGTCAGGTTATTGCGCAACATAGTTATAAAGGGCATCCCACTATCAGGGATTAAAGCTTCATGATGTATTTTCATTTTCTTACGCCTGAAGTATGGATGCTGCCCTGCGGCAAGAAAAACCTCCGTTTTAAAGCGTTCCAAAACCTGCTCAAGAATATTATGAATTTCCTTGAACTGTCCGGAGATTATTTGGTTTTTTTTAATCAGATATTTTTCTTTTAGGCTATCTACCTTAGTGAGAAGAACCCGCTCAGAAACATTCGCATGCATGATTAGTCTCGCTATTTCGTCCTGAATACCGGCAAGGGCATTAAAAAGCTCCCCGAACTCTTTTGATTTTGATAATATTGTGTTTTCCCCCTTTTTTTGAAACCAAACCGTCATGGTCATCAGGGAACGATGGTCTTTTGAAACACTTTGCAGAAGGGAAATCAAAGCATCTTCCACATCAACCTTACTGAAACGCCCCTTACGTTCATTGGAGAGCATTTCATGAGCCTGGTCAATCTCCTCACGAAATTTCCGGTGTATTATATCAATAGCATTCTGCTTATGCGTTGGTTGCGGTGTGTCA
>JAIORT010000458.1 GCA_021107975.1 Bacteroidales bacterium
GCGTTGATCCGGATTCAACAAATGAGAAACTTGTTTTTAACAGAACTGTTACATTGAGGGATAGCTGGGCAAAAGTTAGTAAAAAAAGGTAGGTTGAGGCTGAGGAAATTTTTTTTTTCTTATGAATTTATTTTAAAAACATCAGTATATATTTAAGATTTTATAATTTTGCACTTTCAATGCCCGATGGTGTAATTGGCAACACGTCTGATTCTGGATCAGAAGAGTCCAGGTTCGAACCCTGGTCGGGCAACTTAACTAAAACCCCCTATCCATTTTGGAACGGGATTTTTACCAGACTCAATCCTAACATGATGAAAAAAATCAGCATCATTCTAATTTCCTGTTTCATTGCTAATGTTTCTCTTTTCGCTGAAGATAGCGAGTCTGATTCCCTGGTTTATTATCATGAATTAACTTTTTCGTCCCAATTTGAAGAAGAGGCTTTTACTCATTTTTTTGAATTAGGGAACCAAGATTATATCGCCCTTTTTCTTTCTGTAAACAGCGATATAGATTTTGAAGAGTTTAAAAGAATCAATAAATCTGTTCAAACACAAATACTCATATACAATTCTCCGCATTATCAGAAGTATAAAGAAACCAAAAAAATCAAAAAGATCTATAATTCTGTACATGAGAATTATTTCAAGAAATATGTTCCCAATACATATTTTACGGATATCTTTTCAACAGGTGAATATAACTGTGTTACAGCAACAGCGCTTTATGGTATCATATTCGACAAACTCAAAATTCCTTTCACTATTAAGGAGTCTTTTTCGCATGTTTTTTTAATTGCCTATCCAAACAGTAATTCTGTTCTGGTTGAAACAACCAATCCTCTGAAAGGTTATTTCGTTTTTAATTCCCAATTTAAATCCAACTATGTTGATTATCTGAAAACAAGTAAGCTTGTCAGTGATGAAGAGTATAAGAATGAATCAACCGATGAATTATTCGATGAATTCTTCTATAAAGAAAAAGATGTTAACCTGAAAGAGTTGGCTGGGTTACTTTACTATAATAAGGGTTTTGAGCTTTTAGGTGAAAAAAAATATAAAGATGCATTCCATCAGTTTGAAAAATCATATTTTCTCTATCCGTCAGATAGAATTGGTTTTTTCCTTACCCTGTCAGCAGCAGCTATTCTTGATGAATGTGATTATTCTGATATTAAATATGCCGATTATATTTATAAAATAGTGCGATATAAAAACTTTGGTATTAATGATGACTATATTATTGGTAGCTTTGGACAGATTACTCACGAAATTCTGGTCTCTCAGAGTAATAACCAGCTTTACGATCAATTCTACAAAAAAATTTCTGAAAATATTGAAGATGAAGAATTAGTTAAAGAAATAAGTTTTATTTACAATTATGAAAAAGGCAGGATTTGCTATAACCAGTTCAAATATAATGACGCCTTGAAATACACAGAGAAGGCTTTTGATATAAAACCTAACCATGCCGATGCACAATCACTGTTTGTTATGAGTGTTATAAGTAATTATTCCGATTTGAATGATCCACAGGAAACTATTGAAATACTAAACTTATATTCTGATAAACATCCCGGTTTAATGGATAATTTTCGCTTTGCTCAACTAAAATATTCTTCTATATTGATATTGTGTTACCAATATTTCTGTTTAAATGATATTGACAAGGCATTCGAATACCTCGATATTTTTGAGAAAGCTTATCCGAAACGTGATGAGAACTTTGTTGTAATAGAGCAATTTATTGTAAATGCTTATTCATCGGCTTCGGCTTTTTATTTCGTAAAAGGGAACTACTCCGAAGCCAGAAAATATTTGAATAAGGGTCTGGAATATGTTCCAAACAATTTTGAATTAAAGAACAGACTCAGGGTGCTGAAATAATATCAGAGACGTTTATTATCAGCAGCAACATTTATTGTTCTCTCAATCACATAAATATTCCCCAGGCTTGTTTTATATTCTGCCCTGATAACTTCTTTTTTCATTATATAATCCCCTTTATAGATATTATAAATAAGATTTCCTACTCCGTCTTTTGATTTTATTTTCTCCTTCCACGAAGTGTTTTGTTCAGGAAACTTATAATACTTGTAATACTTTACCGCTTTCGATTTGTTCGAAAGATAAAGCTTTAAAATATATTTATTTTCAAAAGCGAGTTTGTCAATTAGTTCATATTTAATGGTAGGATAGATTTTTTTTAGTTTCCCGTCTTTGGTATATTCTTTAAGCCCTACCTGAACCTCCCCGTTTTGATAGGGTATTTCTGCCATCAGGTTTCCACTTTCATAATACTTTTTTTGTACTCCTTCTATCTTTCCTCTCACATAATTACTTATCCTGTAAATATTACCATTATCGTAATACCAAATTACTTCACCATCTTTGTAACTATCTTTATACATGATCTTAAACTGAACCTTGCCATTTTTGTAATATTTTACAGCCAGTCCGTTTTTCAACCGGTTTTTATAAGTTGTGAATGAAAGCAGGGAACCATCTTTCTTGTACCGGTTCAAAACACTATCTCCATCCTCATTTATAATCCATTCTTCACCTTGTTTATTTCTTGATTTTTTTTGGCTTCCATAATAATCACAGGAATAAATAAATACAATAAAAAGCATACATAAAAAAGCTGAACGTTTCATAATGAGTATTTGTAACTTTATGCAAAGTAAATATAATTTATTTATAGAATTGGTACAAATTGAAGAGTAATGAGTACTTAGTATTGAGTAATATTATTTTTTAATCATCGTGATTGGATTAATAATGTATCCATAGCTCTTTCGGATTTGAGCGCCGGCATAATGCGTTGGTTAATCCGAAAGTAAATAATACATTGATTTGCAATCAAACTCAATATTCAAGGCAGAGTAGTCGGTTAATTACCGGTATTCTGTTTTGGATTACAAATCCGTCAATCATTTCTTTTCGGATTAGCTTTCCCACATTTTCTCTCTCAAATCCGAAAAAGCCCGTTA
>JAIORT010000130.1 GCA_021107975.1 Bacteroidales bacterium
AATTTATTATAAACTAAAAATAAAACACAATGAAAAAATTAACCTTATCAATCGTTTTAGCCTTTATTTTCCAGGCTGCTGTATTATCCCAGGGCTGCCTTCCTGAAGGAATAATCTTTACAACCCAGTCACAAGTTGATAATTTCCAGACAAATTACCCCGGCTGTTCCGAAATTGGGGGGAATGTTCGCATTCTGAATAGTAGTGTCTCAAATTTGGATGGATTAAGTGTACTGACTTCTATCGGGGGAGCCCTATGGATAACGAACAATTCAAGTTTGACAAGTATAACGGGACTTAGTAATTTAACCTCTATTGGGTGGTTTCTTAAAATTGAGGACAATTATTCCCTGACCACTTTAACAGGGCTAAATAATCTAACTTCTATCGGATTAAACCTTGAAATCATAGATAACTATTCGTTGAATTCTTTATCTGGCCTGCAGGGTATAACAAATGTCAATGGACGTCTTACTATTAACCAAAACCCATCACTTACAAACCTGTCAGGGCTTAATAATATAACTTCTGTTGTTGAATACGTTTCAATTCAGCTTAATTATAACTTGTCCAATTTTACAGGTTTAGGGGATTTAACTTATGTCGGGGGAAACTTTACAGTTTATGGCAATAATACCCTGTTAAGTTTATCAGGCATTAATAATATAACTATCACAGGAGATCTCAATATTGCTAACAACCAGGCCCTTCCAAATTTAAGTGGGCTTGAGAATGCCTTAATTTATGGAAATATTGAGATTGGGAATAACAATGCCCTTACAAGTTTAACAGGCCTAAATAATCTGACTTCAATTGTAGGAAACCTTTCTATTCATAACAATAATATCCTACCCAATTTAGCAGGCCTTAATAGTTTGAATTCAATTGGTGGCACTCTTAGCATCGGTAGTATGTATTCTCCCTATCCTGGGAATCCGGCTTTAACAAGTTTAACAGGTTTGAATAATCTAACATCAATTGGGGGAGCAATTTATATAGGAAACAATAATGCCCTGACCAATTTAACAAGTCTGACAAATCTAACTTCCGTAGGTAGCTATTTTAAAATAACAGGCAACAATACCCTCCCAAATTTAATAGGTTTTAATAATCTCACTTCAATTGGAAGTTACCTTTGGATTCAAAATAATGCTCTATTGACAAATATAACAGCACTTAATAATCTTAATGCCGGAACCATTAGCAGTTTATACATCAGTGACAATGCTTCATTATCCGCATGTAATGCCCAGGGTATTTGTGATTTTCTGGTTTCACCCAATGGAAGTATTAACATTTATAATAATGCAAGCGGCTGTAACAATCCACCCGAAATCGCCAGTACCTGTGGGGTTACGATATCATGTTTACCTTATGGAAACTATTATTTTTTCACTCAAACCGAAATTGATAATTTTCAAAGCAATTACACCGGCTGTACAGAAATAGGTGGAAATGTTCAAATAATTGGCGATAATATCACGAATTTAAACGGCTTAAATGTTATGACAAGTATTGCCGGACACCTTACAATTGGTGATAATAGTACTGGCAATCCCAACCTGACAAGTTTATCAGGTCTTAGCAATATAACCAATATTGGAGGAAACCTTTTATTGAGAAAAAATACTGCCCTGACCAGCTTAACAGGCCTTGGCAATGTTGTCTCCATTGGTGGCGACTTTGAAATAAGAAGTATTGATGCCCTAACCGATTTATCAGGCCTTGAAAATGTGACAACTATTGGCGGTTATTTAAAATTTGATGGCAACGATGCTTTGACAAATGTATCCGGACTCGGCAATTTAACCACCGTCGGGGGATACCTTGAATTTGATTACAATCCGGCTTTGACAAATTTGTCAGGCCTTAACAATTTGACTTCTGTTGGAGATGACTTGTATATTGAGGATAACGAAGCCCTAACAAGTATAGTTGGATTAAGCAATGTGGCTTCCATTGGTGGTGACCTTTATATTTATTACAACGAAGTTCTTACCAGTCTTTCAGGTCTGGATAATATTGATGCCGGGACCATTGAATATTTATACATATATGAAAACTATTCACTATCCACATGCGAAGTGCAGAGTGTATGTAATTACCTTGCCGATCCGAATGCTTACTACGAAATATATGATAATGCCTACGGTTGCTATGATGAATACGAAGTGATGGCAGCTTGTGCGGCAGCTGGTTTTCAGCTTAACCTAAAAGTATTTCTTGAAGGGCCATTCGATGTAACGAACATGAACACTAATCTTTACCCCAACGAAATTCCAACAGTACAACCATACAATAATCCTCCATGGAATTATGCTGGAAGCGAAACTGTGGCTTCCGTACCCACAGGAGTTGTTGACTGGCTTTTGATCGAACTGCGCGATGCAACAAGCCCAACAACAGCAACAGGTGCCTCCAGGATTTCGCGGCAAGCTGCATTTTTATTAAACAATGGTTCAGTTGTTGGTTTAAACGGTTCCGATTACCTGGAGTTCAGTAATACAATAAATCATAATTTGTATGTAGTAGTGTGGCACAGAAACCACCTTGGGATAATGTCAGCTTCTGCGTTAACCCAAAGTGGCGGGATTTATTCTTATGACTTCACAACAAGTGTTTCGCAAGCATACAATTCAGGTCAGAAAAATTTAGGAAGTGCCTTTGGAATGATTGCAGCCGATGTGAATGCCGATGGCGAAATTAATTCAGGCGATAAAACTATTTGGACAAATCAGGCTGGAGTTAGTGGATACAAAACCGCTGATATGAATATGAATACACAGGTAAATAATCAGGATAAGAATAGCAAATGGTTACTAAATAGCGGAGAAGAGTGTCAGGTTCCAGAGTAAATTTTATAAATAAAAACCTTGTCCCTTGTTGGTGTTTTCACCATCGAATTCCGCCGCTCTTTCGGATTTATGTGCCGGAAAAGCGCCCGGCTAATCCGAAATATACGAACGTTAGCAATAT
>JAIORT010000345.1 GCA_021107975.1 Bacteroidales bacterium
AAATTACAGAATATTAAACAACTGCTCCTTTATCTTTTCCAGTTCGTCCTTCATTTGAACAACGATTTTT
Organism: Bacteroidales bacterium; assembly: GCA_021107975.1. Lineage (GTDB taxonomy): Bacteria > Bacteroidota > Bacteroidia > Bacteroidales > JAADJA01 > JAADJA01. The sequence continues at coordinate 71 of JAIORT010000345.1, forward strand.
TGAATGTTTGCTTCATTTGCCTTTGAACCCAATGTATTTATCTCCCTGCCCATTTCCTGAGAAATAAACATTAACTTCTTACCTTGTGAAACCGGTTCATTTAAAGTGTCGCTAAAATATTCGCAATGTTTCTTTAACCTGACCTTTTCCTCGGTAATATCGAGCTTGTCTAAATAATAAACAAGTTCCTGCTCAAACCGGTTTTTATCAATGTCTTTTTTATCAGCTAATTCGTATAAATCCTTCTTTATTTTAATTTTTAAATTTTCAATTCTTTGCTTCTCAAAAGGTTCAACCGTTGTTAATAATTCCAAAATCCTTATATTTCTTTTTTGAAAATCAATCTCTAATGTCTTTCCTTCCCCGCTCCTGAATTCATCTACTTTTTCGATTGCTTCTTCGATAGTTTTTTTTAAAAGTTCCCATTCATCTTCAGTCATTTCATCCTTTTCAGGAACAAGAACTTCCGGCATACGCATTAAAACTGTTAAATAATCAGTAAATTCTTTTTCTTCAAACCCGGTTGTTAATTCTTTCAATTCATTGTAATATTTTCTTACAAGAGGTTTATTAATCGAATAGTTAGAAACATCATCCATATTTTCAACAGTAATTGTAATATCTATTTTCCCTCTTTTAAGGCTATTTGATAAAATTGTCCTGACACCAACTTCTTTATCACGAAGTCCGTTGGGCATCCTTGCATTGATGTCAATCTGCTTACTGTTAAGCGATTTTATTTCCACAATTATTCTTCGGTTTTGGTATTCACATTCAGCTTTTCCAAAACCCGTCATTGATTTAATCATAACATGCTTATTTAAAAAAACAAAGATAATTATTACTTTTGATGATGAAAGGCTTTTCAACTTAAATTCATCAGATTAAAACAATGAAAGAATATCACAAAATTCCAACAGTATTTTCACGAGACCCTGAAACTAAATACAAAACTTTGATTGAAGGGCAATTTGCCACACCGGAACTTCAATATCTTCAAAACAATACATGGGTTTTTACCGAAAAGGTTGACGGAACAAATATCCGAGTGAAATTTGAAAATAAGCAAATTACTTTTGGTGGTAAAACGGATAAAGCGCAATTACAATCATCACTTGCAAAAAAATTGAATGAAATTTTTTTGACGCAAAAAGAAACTTTCGTGGAGTTATTCAACGATGCTGAAGTTTGTTTGTTTGGTGAGGGTTATGGGCCAAAAATTCAAAAGGGAGGCGGTAATTACAGGAGTGATCAAAGTTATGTATTGTTTGATATTAGAATAGGTGAATGGTGGTTGCAGCGTAAAGATGTTGAAGATATTGGCAAAAAATTAGGAATAGATGTTGTTCCGGTAATTGGAGAAGGAACACTTTGGGAAATGGTAAATAAAGCACGAAAGAAGTTTAATTCGGTTTGGGGTGATTTTTTAGCAGAAGGAATTGTAGCAAGACCAAAAATTGAATTGACAGCCAGAAACGGTAAACGCATTATTACTAAAATTAAATATAAAGATTTTTATTGAAAATTAATGAATATTGATTTATAATTGGAATTATTGTAAGGTTTGGTGTTATGTAAGCATGGGCGCTTGCAACATTTTTGGGTTTTCTTTTTTTATCTTTATTCTTATATCTAAAACTTCATACATTTGCAATCTTTTTAACTTTAATTTATTACATATAACCTTTTACTTGCCCTTTAGGGCGTTACGTTATGGCTCAAACAATCTTTTATATCATTGTCGGGATAATTATTTTCGATTATTTCCTGGAGAGAATTCTCGATTACCTGAACAGTACATACTGGAGCAATAAACTTCCCAAAGAACTGGAAGGTATTTATGATGCAGAAAAATATAAAAAATCGCAGGAATACGAAAAGACTAAGCAACGTTTTTCCTTTGTTACCGATTCTTTTAATCTGATACTTATGTTGCTGATGCTGTTTCTCGGCGGATTTGCCTTTGTAGATGATTTGGTCAGGCAATACACTCAAAATCCAATTTTAATGTCATTACTATTTTTTGGCATTCTGGGATTTGCAGCCGACATTCTCACCACTCCGTTTTCCGTTTACAGCACTTTTGTTATTGAAGAAAAATTCGGGTTCAATAAAACCACTCCAAAGACTTTTATTCTGGATAAGCTTAAAGGCTGGTTGCTGGCTTTGATAATCGGTGGCGGATTGCTGGCATTAGTAGTTTGGATATACGAATCAACCGGCGAATGGTTCTGGGTGATTGCATGGGCAGCAATTGGAGGATTTACCATCTTTATGACTATGTTTTATTCTAATTTAATTGTTCCCTTGTTCAACAAGCAAACACCTCTGGAAGAAGGCGGTCTTAGAAGTGCAATAGAAGCCTTTGCTAAAAAAGTTGGATTCAGGCTTAAAAATATTTTTGTAATGGATGGTTCGAAACGCTCATCTAAAGCTAATGCGTATTTCAGCGGATTAGGCACTAAGAAAAGAATCGTCCTTTTTGACACCCTGATAAAAGACCATTCAAACGAAGAACTTGTGGGGATACTTGCTCATGAGATCGGGCATTACAAAAAGAAACATACGTTAACCGGCACAATCATTTCACTTCTGCAAACAGGATTAATGCTCTATATCTTATCTTTATTTATTGGTAATCCTTTACTTTCTGAGGCTCTTGGAGCAAAAGAAGCAAGCTTTCATTTAAGCATTCTGGCTTTTGGATTGCTGTACAGCCCGTTATCATTGATATTAGGTTTGGTGATGAATATTGTTTCCAGGAAAAATGAATTTGCTGCCGACCGTTTTGCAGGAGAAAATTATCTTCCTAAAGCACTACGGGAAGCACTGATTAAATTGTCAGTTAATCATTTGAGCAACCTCCGCCCCCACCCTGCTTATGTTTTCTTTTATTATTCTCATCC
>JAIORT010000984.1 GCA_021107975.1 Bacteroidales bacterium
TATTCCAAATAAAACAGCCGAAGGATGAAATTTGCAGATATCATAGGGCAGGAAGCGGTCAAGCAAAAATTAATTAAAACCGTTAAGGCTAACAGGGTAAGCCATGCGCAATTGTTTTTAGGACCGGAAGGCTCCGGGAAACTTGCTCTCGCTATTGCTTATGCGCAGTATATAAACTGTACTAACAAGGTAAACGGTGATTCCTGTGGCGAATGTCCTTCGTGTGTGAAATACAATAAACTAATTCATCCCGACCTGCATTTTATTTACCCCGTATCGGGAACGAAAGAATTTAAAAAGCCTGTGAGTGTTAATTTTATTGCTAAATGGCGGGAGCTTTTAATTGAACGGAATTATTTTATAGGACTGAACGAATGGTTTGAATATATCGGCATTGAAAAAAAACAGGCAATAATCAATGCGAATGACTGTAATAGCATTATTAAAACCCTGAGTTATAAAACTTATGAGGCTGATTATAAAGTAATGATCATCTGGATGGTTGAAAAGCTTTTCCACTCAGCAGCGCCAAAAATCCTTAAAATCCTTGAAGAACCTCCCGATAAAACACTGTTTGTTTTAATCTCTGAAAACCAGGACCAAATCATTAACACAATACTTTCGAGAACGCAATTGATAAAAATCCCTCCTGTAGATAATGAACAACTTATAAAATCATTAATACATGAAAATTTTGAGCCAGGCGTGGTTAATGACGCTGTGAAAATTTCCGGAGGTAATTACATTGAGGCAAAAAGGCTCATAACACAGTCGGATGATGAGGAATTTAATTATTCACGATTTATTAAATGGATGCGATTGTGTTTTAAAAATAATGCTGCTGAAACAGTAGGCTTTGTTAGCGAATTTGCAAAAAACAGCCGCGAGAAGCATAAAAGTTTTTTAAATTATGCTTTACGAATAATCAGGGAAAGCCTTTTGATTAATTTAAACACTAATGAATTGGTACGCTTGAATAACCGTGAAGCTGACTTCATTAAAAAATTCCATCCCTACATAAATTCGAAAAATATTGGTTTGATTACTCAGGAGTTGAATAAGTCAATATATCATATTGAAAGAAATGCAAATCCAAATGTATTATTTCTCGATCTATCATTGAAAATAGGGAAATTATTGAAAATGTAGTTATTAAAAAATAATCTGTGTAAATCTGTGCAATCTGTGGTGAAAAAAAACGTATATTATAATCAGTCACTTGTTTATACTAATTGAGTATATTTGTAACTTATTAAAATGTTCACCCTTTGAAATAGCATGGCTTTTATTTAACAGGTTAATTTTTGTTCATTAGTAAAAGATGCCTAATTTTGTTGACAAATTCAGATACTGAAATGGAAGAAAAAAAAACCGATATAATTGATAATCCTTTTTTCACACGCAGCTTATGTGCACCACCTCAAGTGTATAAACAAAGTGATGTTTACAGACCTTCTTGTGCCAAACTAAATGTTTATGACTGGCTTAATAATATTGAACTTGCACCCGATAAAACCAGGCAGGAATATGTTGAAGTAAGATTTAAGAACAATAAAAAAGAGTTTTTCAAGATGCTGTCGGGTATGAAGTTGGATGTTGGCGATTTTGTTGCAGTAGAGTCATCGCCGGGTCATGATATTGGAATAATTACCTTGAAAGGAGAGGCAGTAAAAATCCAGATGAAGAAAAAGAAATTCAGGTTAGATCCTGATCAGATTAAAAAAGTCTATCGCAGGGCAAGGGCTTCCGATATTGAAAAGTGGGTATCTGCTGTTAATAACGAAGAATCAACAATGTTTAAATCAAGGGGAATTGCATCGGAGCTTGGTTTGGAAATGAAGATAAATGATGTGGAGTATCAGGGCGATGGCACGAAAGCTATTTTTTATTATACGGCAAGTGAACGGGTTGATTTCAGGGAATTGATAAAGATGCTGGCAGAACAATTCAGAGTGCGAATTGAAATGCGGCAAATTGGCGCCCGCCAGGAAGCTGCCCGCCTCGGAGGGATTGGCTCATGCGGCAGGGAACTTTGCTGTATTACATGGCTTACAAATTTTTCTTCTGTTACAACCAATAATGCCAGGACACAGCAACTATCACTTAACCCGTCTAAACTTGCAGGTCAATGTGGAAAATTAAAGTGCTGCCTCAATTACGAAAACGATATGTACATCGAAGCCCTTAAAGAATTCCCTGCAAGCGACATAATCCTGAAAACAAAAAAGGGTGAAGCTGAATTCCAAAAGACAGATGTGTTTAAAAGAATTATCTGGTATTCATACATCAACGATAATTCAAGTATGATGGCTATCCCTCTTGATAAGGTAAAGGAGATTATTGAAATGAATGCAAAAGGACAAATACCTGAACAATTGGAGGATTATGCCGAAACACAGGGTCAGAAAACAGAATACGTAAATGGTATTGATGAAGAAGAACTTATTCGTTTTGATGAGGAATATTCATAGAAATATTAATCCCAAAGTTTCCGGAGTGAAATCCAAATACAATGTAATATTAATTATAATCTCGCTGCTATTTGCCGTCATTTTTTGTCTTTCCTGCGATTCATCAAGGATTTATGAGGAAAACATACCGATTAATAACGGTTCATGGAGCCGGTACGAACCTTTAATTTTTAAGGTAAATATTGAAGACACTGTTTCATCGAATAATTTTTATATTAATCTCAGGCATTCTGTCGATTACAGATTTAGTAATATTTTCCTGTTTATTGATACTTATTTTCCTGATGGAAATTATACCAGGGATACTATTGAATATATTCTTGCCGGTGCTGACGGTAAATGGTTCGGAAAAGGGCTGGGAAAAATTAAAGAAAACCGGATATTGTTAAAACAAAATGTTATCTTTCCTCAAAAAGGAGTATATGAATTCAGGTTTGAGCAGGCAATGCGTATGGAAAATCTTGAAGAGATTGAAGATGTCGGCATCCGCATAGAAAAAA
>JAIORT010000709.1 GCA_021107975.1 Bacteroidales bacterium
TTTTTTAGAGCAACTCCCTATAATCAACCATTATGAGCATTTTCCTTTCAAAATCATAAAGAGTGAATTGCCGGATTTCGTAATAATTTACCCAATATGTCCGGAGAGCATTGATATAGTTGCTCTTTGAATTATCGGTTTCGGTTTGGGCAATGTTAAGGTCGGTGATACTGATCTTGCCTATCATGTATCTCGCTTTAGTAATATCGTATCCTTTTTGTGCAACCGTATCGGCTTTTGCAGCAATTTTTACCTGGTCGTATTGCATATTGAAGCGTGCAACCTTAAGAAAGATTTCCTGGTCGAAGTCTATCTGTTCCTGTTCAATTGAGGTACGCACTAATTCCTGGTTCGACTCCGCCATTTTAATTTTTCCTTTTGCAACGCCCCAGTCAAGAACAGGAAGTTTTATTCCAACAGAAAGCTGTTGTTGGTCCAGTGGATTGGCATATACCTGGTCCATCTCGGCTGAACTTTGCATTAAGCCATACACTGCATATAGCTCTGCATCGAACCTGCCGTCCATTTTAGCACGGTTGACTTCCCGTTCGGCTTCAAGCAGACGCCTGACAAAAGCCAGGGCATCCGAATTATTGCTTCTTGCTTCTGCAATGGCTTTTGCAGCTTCTACTTTAAAAGGATTCATGTCAGACGGAGGAATTATCTCAATGGGTATATCATCTTTAATTCTCAGAAATGATTTAAATTGAAACAACCTGTTTCCTGCATCCAGCCTTGCATCATCAACGGCAGCGTTTGCTCTCAGGAATTGCAACTCAAGTTGCAGAAGATCGTTCTCGGCAATTTTACCAAGGTTAAATCTTCCCTGTGCTATTTTATAAAGCGTATCGTAATTTGCCTGGTTCACAAGGGCTATCTTTTGCCTTATCTGAGCTAAAAAAAGATTAAAGAAGTAATTAGTAGCCATTACTGATACATATTCCATTTCCTCTATGTATTTCTTTTTTGCTTCTTCATATTTCATCGGCGCAAGCTTCTTTTCCCATTTGAAAGGATTGAATTTGAATATGGGCTGGATATAACCTATATTAATAGGAGTAGAAAGGTATTGGGTTGTAGTTGAACTGTCGGTAAAATTGTCAAGGCGTTCAAGACCTGACCGCAGGAATAATTGTCCGCCGGTAAATCCAATTCGCTGGCGTATATAAGCATTAAGAGAATATTCTGCATATTGTCTTTCCGACAACAATTCTCCTTCAGGTACTGATATTCTTTGAATAGACCTGTTAAAATTAGGAAGTGTACCGTCCAGTTCAAGTGAAGGGAGGTACGATGCCCTGTACGACCTGTATTCCCAGTAACTCGCCCTGAACCTGTGTTTCGCCATTAGTGCCTCCGGCGACTGAGTCCTGGCAATTTTAACAGCATCGTCTAAAGTTAATTTCCTGATATCTTCCTGCGAAGAAGCACTTGTAATTATAAAAAATATAACAGCTAATAAATTTAGTTGTCGCATATAAACTTTATTTATGTTCATAGTTTGTCGCTTAAACTCTTCCATCCCGATATCTATCGGGATCCAGACTATGGAAGGTTTTTCTAAATCAAAAATCGTAAATCAAAAATCTAAAATGATCAGTCATGTCTTAACGATTCCACCGGGTCTTGTTCTGCTGCTCTTTTTGCCGGCATGTATCCGAATAAAATTCCTACCGCAACTGATACTCCAAATGACACAACAATCGAAAGGGGTGAAACGATTGTAAGAATATCGGTTATCTGCATAATTATTCTGGATATTGCTATTCCCAATATTATTCCTAATAATCCGCCTGTAATACTTATCATTGTTGCTTCCGACAGAAATTGAAAAACGATATCCTTTTTTGTAGCACCGGTAGCTTTCCTGACACCTATCTCCCTTATCCTTTCCAATACCGAGGCTAACATGATATTCATTATTCCTATTCCGCCAACTATAAGCGAAATACTTGCAATAGCGCCTAATACAATGTTGAAAATATCTTTGGTTCGTTGCTCTTGTTTCAGAAGAAGTTCAGGAACTTTAATTTCAAAATCTTCGACATCTGCATGGCGGCGTACAAGCATTTCTTTTAATAGTTTAACGGTAGAATTCAATTGGCTGGTTTCATGTACCTGGACAATAATTTTATCTATTTGATGATAATTTTTACTTTCATCTTCACCAGTTCCCGAACTAAACGAAGCAAAACCACCCCCGAAAAACACAAAGTTATCTGAACTATGAAGAGAGGAGGATGTAATAACCGACCGGTCTTTATATCTTAAAAAAATGGTTTGGAGAGGGGCGTAAATATTTACATTAGAATTGCTAATGCCTAAGTCTTCGGTTGAAGTTGAGCCTATATTGCGATTTTCCAGTATGCCAATTACTTTAAGCCACAGGTTTCCGCATTTAATAAACTTACCGATAGGGTCTTCACTCGGAAAGAATTTGGAAGCTATGCCGGGTCCGATAATACAAACCGCATTTCCCGATTCGAGCTGATTATCAGTAAATATATGTCCCTTTTGCAGGTTGAGATTAAAAATATTAAAAAAATCAGGAGTTACACCGGTGAGGGTCGCAGAGCTTCTGATACCGTCTTTTATTATGAAAGTTTCATATATCACTTCCGGGCTTACTTTATCAACGGTTGGGATAATCGCTTTAATGCTTTCCGCATCTTTAAGAGTTAATCCCGGAGAATATTTCTTTGTTTTGGCTTTGCCATCTTCTTCATTATTTGAAGATGATTTTTCGATTACGGGCAAAATAACGATGTTGTTAACGCCCACAAGTTTAATTTGGTCAAGGATTTCCTGCTGGGCACCATTGCCTATTGCCATCATCGCTATTACTGCTGCAACACCGAAGATTATCCCGAGGGCTGTCAGCATTGAGCGGAATTTGTTAGCAAATACAGCTTCAAGTGCAATGTTCAGGATTTGAATATATCTTTCCAAAATTTGTTTGTTAGAAGTTAT
>JAIORT010000387.1 GCA_021107975.1 Bacteroidales bacterium
ACAATATTATTTCCTCTCCCTCTGGGAGAGGATTAAGGTGAGGGAAAATATACTAAGCGAAAAGGACTTTAAAAACATAAAAACAAAATATTATGAAAACATTTCTCAAGATTATCGGAATTCTAATAATTATCATTATCGCCTTAGCTTTCATTTTACCTGTAATATTTAAAGGTAAAATATTTGAACTGGCAAAAGAAGAAATAAACAAAAGCATACAGGCGAAAGTTGATTTCACCGACCTGAATCTTTCTCTGTTTAAGAGTTTTCCGAATTTTACTCTTAGCCTCAAAGGTCTTACCGCTGTTGGTATTGATGAATTTGAAAAAGATACCCTTGCCAATATTCAAACAATCGATATAACTATTGGACTGTTTAGTGTTATTGGAGGTGATAATTATGAAATAAAAAGGATAAGGATAATTCAGCCGGATATCCTGGTAAAAGTTCTTGAAGACGGAAAGGCAAACTATGATATTGCCGTTCAAACTGAGGAAGAAAAAGAACCGGAAGTAACCACAGAGGCAGAAGAATCAGCATTTGCAATTACTTTAAAACGATTGGAAATTACTGATGCGAATATAATTTATGCTGATGCTTCTCAAAGCATGACGCTAAAAATAATTGGTCTGAATCATATATTAATGGGGAACTTAAGTGAAGATTTTACTACCCTTAGAACAAATACAACAATCGATAAACTAACGTTTAATTATGATGGTATTAATTACCTGAACAATGCCCGGTTGAAATACAAAGCCAATATTGATGCAGACCTGAAGAATGAAATTTACACAATTAAAAAAAATGAACTAAGACTGAATGAACTTTACCTGAATTTTGACGGGTCGGTTTCAATGATTAATGATGACATTAACATGGTTCTCACCTTTAATGCTCCGAAAACAGAATTCAAACACCTGCTTTCGCTTGTTCCTGCAATTTATGCAAAAGATTTTGAAAATATTGAGACAAAAGGAAGTTTGTCATTAGATGGTAATGTAAAGGGAATTTATAATGAAAATAGCCTGCCGTCTTTTAATCTGAACCTTACTGTTGACAATGCAATGTTCAAGTATCCCGACCTTCCAAAGGCTGTAACTGATATCAATGTTCAAGTTAAAATCGCAAACAAAGGCGGTGATGCCGACAACACTATTATAGACATTTCAAAATTCCAGTTAAAATTGGGAAACAATCCGGTTGATATAAGTATGTTGATCAAAACTCCTGTTTCTGATCCTGAAATAGACGGAAAGATAAAAGGAAAGCTTGACCTGGCATCAGTAAAAGATTACTATCCTCTTGATAAAGGCGAGGAGTTATCCGGTACATTTCTCACCGACATTACATTGCAAGGTAAGATGTCATCAATCGAAAACGAACAATATGAAGATTTTACTGCTATCGGTTCAATGCTTGTAAAAGGTCTGAAATATAAATCGGGATACGTAAACGAACCGATTGAGATCAGCAATGCACAGCTTAACTTTTCGCCGCAATATTTGGATTTGGTTTCGTTTAAGTCGAAAATCGGGAAAAACGATTTTAATGCAAAGGGCAAGTTAGAGAATTATATGGCTTATGTTTTTAAAGATGGAAAGCTAAAAGGAGAACTCGAAACAACTTCTAAGTATTTTAATGTATCTGCATTAATGCCCGAAGAGGAAGAAATAGCTGGATCACCCGAAATTTCATCCGACAGTGTTTCCATGTCGGTTATCGAAGTCCCTGCCAATATTGAGTTTTACATGGACACGAAATTTGATAAACTTATTTATGATAACATTGAAATGGAAACTGTATCAGGACAGTTGGAAGTGAAGGACAAAAGAGTGGTTTTGAAAAATTTGCGAATGAACCTGCTGAAAGGTACAATGAGAGTTAATGGCACTTATAGCACAGTTATTCCTGAAAATCCGGCGATTGATCTTAACCTTGATATTAATCAAATCGACATTCAGCAAGCATACAATACATTCAGTATTATATCGGAATATGCACCGATTGCGAAAAAGACATCAGGTAAATTTTCTATTAAAATGAACCTAAAATCTTCATTGGATAAGGAAATGGAACCAATATATGAAACTATGAATGGTGGTGGGGAACTTTCGACAAGCAGGATTACAATAAAAGACGTTAATACACTGAACAAAATAGCCGATGCCCTGAAATATGAAAAGATAAAAAGTATGGTCATTAATAAAATATTGTTTCAATTTAAATTTGTAGATGGGAAAATTCTTATTGAGCCATTTGATATTAAGTATGAAAATATTAAAGCAAATCTCGGAGGTTGGACCGGGTTTGATCAATCAATAGATTATGTAATGAACCTTAACATACCAAGAAAAGAGTTTGGTTCGGCGGCAAATAATGTTTTAAACAACCTGGTAAATGAAGCGAACAAGCAGGGAGCAGATTTTAGCCTCGGCGAAACAGTTTCACTTGATGTTTTAATAGGTGGCACATTATCAAATCCTGAAATAAAAACCGGTTTGAAAGAAAGTGGGAAAAATATTGTGGAAGATGTAATAAAACAGGTTGAAGAAGAAATAAAGAAAAAGAAAGAAGAAATAACAAAACAGGCAAGAGAGCAAGCACAAAAAATTTTGGATGATGCGGACAAGCAGGCAAAAAAAATTATTCAGGAAGCAAAGAAACAAGCGGAAAATATCAGGAAAAATGCAAATGATGCTGCTCAAAACCTGAGGGATGAAGCCGACAAACAGGCAAAACAGATTGAACAAGAAGGTAAGAAAAAAGGATTTCTGGCAGAGGCTGCTGCAAAAGAATCGGCTAAAAAAATTCGCTCCGAAGCCGACAAACAAGCAAACAACCTGACAAATGAAGCTGATAAGCAGTCAAATGCTGTAGTTAATAAAGCTAATAAAGAAGCAGGTAATATCAGAAAGAAAGCACAGGAAGAAGCAGATAAGCTGCTGGGACGTTAGTTAATCGTTAGT
>JAIORT010000745.1 GCA_021107975.1 Bacteroidales bacterium
GACATTCCGAGACGTCGCGAAGGTACAGGTCCGAAAAGATATTTATACATGATTTGTAATTTTTAATTATAAGCCAAACGTGTCTTCTCATCAGATAATGTAGGCTGAATTAATTTTTTCCACTTTGGTGAATTCCATGTACCAAGTTTTGTATGCACATCATAGTATTTCTGAGGAATCGGATGTGTTCCCACAATTACTTCAATTTTATATCTTTCTTTAATATATTTTTTGAAATGACTTATATTATTACAAGGAGGGTATCCAACAACCAAACCTGTTGCCAGATGAATTACCTGCACTCCGTTTTTTTTCATTTCTTCCGGAGCATATTCAATATTGCCTCCCGGACATCCGCCACAAGTAGTATATCCAACCAATTCCAATTCACCCTCTTTTTTATAAATACTAAAAGCGCCATCTCTGTTTTGCATAGCGCTGAAACATTTACCTCCTGCGCAAGTATGGTAACGATTACAAATAATAATTCCGATTTTTGTTTTCATTTTTTGCTATTTGGTGCTTTATTTCAAAAATTAATTCCTTTCAAAATTATATCATCCTCTTTTACATTCAAATCATTTGCTATTACATGGCATTTAGCCTTTAAAAGAAAAAACACAGAACGGTCAACATTTGAAAGTCCTTCATAATTTCCCTGTCCTTTGCTGATTATCATGTCGGCGTTATTAAATTTTTCTAAAAAAACATCGTTACACAAATTTAATATAATACCGGGCGCAGTAGTGCCGGCAGAAATAATTTCAGCAACTTCATCAAGTCCGGAAGCAATAGCATCTTCTATTGTTACATCATTTATAACAGGAATATCACGCACAGCATAAGTAACAGGTTTTCCTAATTCTTCTATAAGAATTTTATCAAAAACCGATTCGCCCGCATTATCACCAAGATAAAGTATTGATTCTGCTTTTTCAAGTTGTTTAACAAATTCATCAAAATGAAAAATACCAAAGTCCTGTATTAAAATTCGTCTGATATCTTCAACAAGGTTAAATTTTTTATTTATTCCAAAGTCAATAATATTTCCTGCAATAGATAGCCGAACAGCAGTAAGAAGTTTGTTATCGGAATTATTGACAATTTTTTTTAATTCAGGATATAAGGCTAAGGCTTCTTTAATATTCGATTCCTTAATTTTTTTGTATGGGTCGTTTACACCAATTATTTCTCTTATTTTTTGATAAATAATAACAGCTATTGCCGGAGGGGAGTCTTCCATAGGAATATCCTTAATTATACAACCAAGACTGTCGAGAAGCTCTTTTATTTTTTTTTCGTCATCGGTAGCCATCCTGCCTGCACGCAAAGCCTGTTCCATAAAACAAGGTAAACAATCTAAATAAGTTTTCATTTATTAAATAGCAAATTAATTCTTTTTCAATATTATATTTATTTCAGCAGCTTTATCATTATCGTACGAAATAATAATATTATTTGTATAATTAGAAATCAATCTTGCTGCATTTTTCAAATTTTCCAAATCAACACCTTGAGCATAAAGCATAATATAAAAAGAGTTTTTTAATCTCTTTGCAAAACCATGTGCCAGAATTTCGAGCCAATATAAAGATTGATAATTAATATCGTACAAAGGAATAAGAAAAAAATCAATATATTTTGATAAAGCATCAATATTTAACCCATACCTTTCCTGATAAAAGGGGTCGGGATATAAAGTTAAAGACAATTGCTTTTGAGTAATTTCAGAAATTTGTTTTACAAAACTTGTAGTCTCGTGCATCCTGAATTCATTAAAACTCAAATTCCTGTCTTTCATTTTTGTTAAACACTTATCACAAATACAATAGTCAACGCCAGGCATACTCACCGAATCCAGGTGAATACCTGCAACATTACTTTTATCAGTTTCTTTAATAAGTTCAAACAGTCTTAAACAATACTCATTGTGAGAACGGCAGATCCAATCGCAATATAATGTTTTATCCTCAGATTGAATTGCCCTGGTTTTACCGGAATAAGGTACCCATTCGGGATGTTGCTTTGCCGTTTTATTATCAGCAAAACAACTGATAATATTATGTGAATGTTCTACAGGCTTATTGATTTTCCCTGTTACATCTTTCAGGTAATTGAAATAAATATCAAAACCTTCCGGCATTTCAGCAGTATGTGAATATATTCCGATATTATACTTTCGCATTAATATGATTTATTCGTACTTGTTTATAAACTTTTATCAATTTCACCATTTGGAAGCATATTATCAGGATGATAAATTCCATTTTCTTCTTTAAAAAAACGAACGCAATCCTGCCAATTTCCTTTACAATACAGTTCTATCCATTTTTTGTCAAGTTTACCTTTTTCATAAAAAAATTTCATAGGGCAAACCTGATACCATTTACAATCTTGTGATAATATTTTCAACTTCTTGTAATCATTTACCATCTTACTTTTAAATGATTCGTTATAAATAAGAGAAGCAGGATGTGATAAGGGAAATATTTTGATACTGTCAGTTAAAAAGAGTTTGCCGAAAGCTTCGGATTTAGATTGAGGCATACTGATTTCATATTTTTTCGAAATATATTGTGTGGCATAGTAACCCAAAGGAACTATTACCTTAGGGTTTATCAATTCTATCTCTTTATCTAAATATTGACTGCAAGCCTGAATTTCATCTTGTTTTGGTTTTCTGTTTTTTGGGAGCATACATTTAATCAAATTAGTCATGTAAATTTCTCGTCTTGATATACCTGCATCTTTAAATAATTCATCAAGTACTTTCCCTGAAGGTCCAATAAACATTTTTCCCTCCTTGTCTTCATTTTTTCCGGGAGTTTGAGCAATCAACATAAGTCTGGCATTAAGATTTCCCTCACCTGTAAGAACATTTATTCGTGTTTTATATAGTTCGCATTTTTCACATTTTTGTATTTCTTTATTCAAATTACTAATTCTCATTTTATTTTTT
>JAIORT010000902.1 GCA_021107975.1 Bacteroidales bacterium
GGATGGATTAAGTTTGGAATTCATAAAGAAAAATCAATCCCGAATACCGATAAATATCCGTATTCGGGACAAAATCCAAATTCGATTATTAAATTACTAAATTCAATTTAAAGATGATATTTTCAATAAAACCGATAAAATTAAAGCCGCCCTAATTTGAAAATTATGTGTAATTTTATCAATACTTTTTTTCTTTATAAATGAATAATTAAATAAATGAAAAAGATAACTAAATATTTCTTGTTCTTAATTTTTCAAATTCTGTTTCTACAAGCATTTTCACAGGATTTTTGGGAATTGATTACAACTGAACCGGATTCTACTTGTGCGAGGTGTATGCATATTAGTTCTTTGGGAGATATATATCTCGGTATGTGGGGCTTTGATTACCCAGGTGGGATATACCGGTCAACAGACAATGCCCAAACCTGGGAATACCTCGGATTAACCGAGAAAACTGTTTATGCCGTAGAAGTTTGTCTAAATGGGGATATTATTACCGGGGTTAAAAATGGAATTTACAAATCAAATGACAGTGGTTTTACTTGGTATCAAACCTATTGGCCGGTAGGAAATATCACCAACCTGCTATCACTTCCAAACGGATATGTGTTTGCCGGGGGAGTTGATAATTTACATGGAATTATCCGCTCAAAGGATTTCGGTGAAACCTGGGATACGGTTCATGTTTTTACCAATTATGGACAGGAGAATCTTAAATGCTTTGCGGTTTCTGCGGAAGGACATATATGGGCAGGTACTTATAATATTTTCGGAGAAGGTAGTATTTGGTTTACAACCGATTTAGGTGAATCTTGGACACAATTTAATATTCCAGGTTCACATACCTGGGTATTTGCTCTTGCTTTTCACCCGCAGGGTGATTTATTTGCTGGTTTTTACGGAGGAGGATTGTACAGGTATAATTTTACAACCCAGCAATGGACGGCGCTGTATTATCCAGACATTTCTCCAGATGATATTTTATTTATTGGGAATAATAAAATATTTATTGGTTTCGAAGAAAATCCAAATAACTGGGGTGGCGTACTTTTTTCTGGTGACAACGGGCAAAACTTTGAATGGATAAACAGTGGATTGATTGGGGGGGGTGTAGAAACTTCAATTAATTACCTTTTTCGACATACGAGCAATTTTTTATACGCATTAGGTAATGGTTTCTACAGAAGCATTGATACTATTACTACAAGAATAAAAGAGCAACCGGTGTATCAAATAAAACAATCCTTCAACTATCCTAATCCGTTTACAGATAAAACAGTTATTCATTGGGATAATTACGGAAAAGATGAATACGTGGACATAGTTATAATTGATGCAAAGGGAACAAATACCCTAAATGAAAAAATAGAGAATACGGGTAGTTATATATTCCAAAATAATCTTTTAAAACCAGGAATATTTTATTATTCAATAGTTGGTAAAAATAATATCTATTCAGGAAAAATGATTTGTGCAAACTAACTTCTAAATTACTAAAAAAAATGAAACAAATAAAGCGATTCCTTTTGATAACAATAATTCAGGTTATGTTTTTACAGGCGTTTTCACAAGATTTCTGGGAAGGTGTTACAACAACTCCGGATTCGACTTTCTATTATTGCATAGATATTTGCTCTGAAGGAGACATTTATCTCGGTATGAATGGTTCTAATTATCCAGGAGGAATATACCGGTCAACGGACAATGCTGTTACATGGGAATATCTTGGATTAACCGAAAAACCTATTTATGCCGTTGAAGTTTGTCCAAGCTGGGATATTATTGCCGGGGTTAAAAATGGAATTTACAAATCAAATGACAGTGGTTTTACTTGGTATCAAACCTATTGGCCGGTAGGAAATATCACCAACCTGCTATCACTTCCAAATGGATATGTGTTTGCCGGGGGAGTTGATAATTTACATGGAATAATCCGCTCAAAGGATTTTGGTGAAACCTGGGATACGGTTCATGTTTTTACCAATTACGGACAGGAGAACCTTGAATCCCTTGCGGTTTCGTCCGAAGGGCATGTATGGGCAGGCACTCATAATATTTTCGGTTCGGGTAGTATTTGGTTTACCACAGATTTGGGCGAAATCTGGACTGAGTTGGATTCTCCCTGTACTTACACGCAGGTGTTCTCTCTTGCTTTTCACCCGCAAGGTGATTTGTTTGCCGGTTTTTACGGAGAAGGATTGTACCGTTATAATTTTGCAACCCAGCAATGGACAGCACTGTATTATCCGGTTGTTACTCCTGATGATATTCTATTTATTGGAGATAATAAAATATTTGTGGGTTTGGAAGAACATCCGAATGGTTTTCCAGGTATTATATATTCGGAGGATGGCGGCCAGAACTTTGAAATGCTTAACAGTGGAATAAATGGTGGTAATGGAACTTCTATTAGTTATCTTATTCACCATCCAAATAATTTTATATATGCTTTTGGTTGGGGTTTTTACAGAAGTGTTGAACCGGTCTTTACCGGTTTAAATGATCATGCAAAAACTGAAACATTCCATACATCAAATTCTCCGAATCCGTTTACAGACAAAACAGTTATTCAATGGGATAATTCAGGAAAAGAGGAATACGTATATTTAGTAGTAACGGATGCATCCGGCAAAATCTTTATAAATGAAAAAATCAGGAATACCAGTAGTTATATATTCCATAATAATTCTTTAATACCCGGTATATTTTTTTATTCAATTGTTGGAAAAGATAATACATATTCAGGGAAAATGGTATTGATAAAATAAACGAACTGCAAATTATATTTGCCAAACTTAGTTTTTCTTCCAGCTTCTTTAAAATCGAAGCATTCTTTCATTTTTTGTAATTATTTAGCTGGTATCCAAAAATAATAAAATAAACGTTATTAACAATTTTTAAGTTGTTTTTTATTTTTCCCTTTCTTATGTCTCAAAATCATAGTGATATTAA
>JAIORT010000803.1 GCA_021107975.1 Bacteroidales bacterium
GAGCTTATGGTTTTTCTTGAGCAAAATCCCGATCTGAAAGAGGAGTTTAATTCTTTTGAAAATATTATCTTAATTCCTGAAGAAAAAATCCGCTTTGAACAAAAGGATATACTGAAGAAAAAGGTAATAAAACCTGCCGGAAAGATTAACCGGGACAATTACGAAAATTTTTTTATTGCCAAACTTGAAGACGATATTTCAGAAGAAGAATCTTTGGAATTGAAGGATTTGTTTAGTTTAAATCCGCATTTAAAGCTGGAATATAATCTGTTTAAATCAACCGTGCTGGTACCGGATAAAAAAGTTATTTACAAAAACAAAAAATCGTTAAAGAAAACCGGTTTGTTTATGGTATATAGAAGACAAATAATTTATGCCCTTTCGGCTGCGGCTTCTGTATTGATCTTACTTGGACTGTATTTCGGTTTTGGCAGGAAAACGGTATCTGACAGAGAATACTCATATATCAATAGAATTGAAATGATTAAACCGGCTTATGATCAGATTAAGTTAAAGCCCGAATTAAGAATGAAATATCAACACGTAGAGGTAATTGCCTATCCTGAGTTTAAATATTCAATAGAAAACAAACCGGCAGAGTTAGCTCCGCTTCCTCCCAAACAGATTAGCGCAGTGGAGATACCCCTGAAATACGATAAACAAAATGATTTTATTGAACTTAAAGATATTCAGACTATTTCTGATATAGATTATGTAGGAATTAACAATCCTGAAAAACGAAAATCCTTTATAGGCAGATTCATTGCAGGTGTTGCAAATAAAATTATCGGACCAGGAAATCCTGAAAAGAAATCATTGTTGGAATACACGGTTGAGGGTTATAACCTGCTTGCAGACCGGGATGTGCAAGTTGAAAAAGAGCTGGATGAAAACGGGAAGGTTATTGCTTATAATATAACTGGAAATAGTTTAGAATTCGCCAGAAGTAAAAAAAAACCGACAATGGAATAATTTTGAAAACAAATTTTAATTTTAGAACCAATAATCAAGACACGACTTATTATAACAATTTATGAAACGTTAATTCGGGATTTATAATAAAGGGAGGCCATCCCTAACGGGACTTTGTTATTTTTTATTATTTCCCCCGAACTCCTTCCTTCGTCAGTCGTTCAGGGTTACAAACAGAATGTCCCTAACGGGACAAAAAATGCCGAAGGCATGTCCTGATTGTAACCTATGACGGAAGTCATAGGATAAAAATCGAAAAAAAAGCAAATCCCGTTAGGGATGTCCTATTCTTATTTTATTGATTTTGACCCTAATTTACTTTGTTAAATAATAAACTCTGTAACAAATCCAAAACCTCATCCGTCCTACTCTAAATTTCAAAATTGTTTAACTAAAAATTGATTTATCATGAAATTAAAACGATTATTTACACTGAGTTTGATTTTTACAGTTCTTTCCGGACTGTTTTCAACGCTTTATTCACAGGAAAAAGGAAATAAAAATATTGTAACCGAAAACCGGCAGTTACCTTCTTTTACAGGTATTGATATAGGAGGTTCGATGAATGTTTATATCCTGCAAACAGATGAACAATCAGTCAGGATTGAAACTGACGGAAACCTGCAGGATAATGTAATCACAACGGTTTCGGGAGATATTCTAACTATTAAATCCAAAGGGATAAAAAATCCTACCAAATTAAATGCTTATGTGCATCTGCCTGAATTAATTTTTCTTGAAGCAGGGGGCGCAACGGATGTGAATGGAGAAGGTCTCTTTGAAACCGATGAATTAAAGGTCATTGCCCATGGGGCGGCAAGTGTAACTCTTGATGTGGATGTAAATTATCTTGAGACAATTGTATCAGGCGCTGCTGATTTAGAATTATCAGGCAGAGCCTCTACACATAAAACAAAAGTGAGCGGAGCGGGAAATATTAAAGCTAAAAGCCTGATTACAGAAAAATGCACTTACAATGTTTCAGGGGCAGGGGATGCAAGTTTAAATGTTACTGATGAAGTTACAGGAGAAACCTCAGGTGCCGGAAGTGTTAATTATGAAGGTGAACCTAAAAGTGTCATTATATCTAAAGATGGTAAATCAACAGGGTTTTATATGAAAGAGAATTATGATTCAACCAAAGTAAAAATTGGGGGTTTAAATATTGAAGTTTATGAAGGGGATGATTCTGTCAGGGTTGTCGTAGGAAATCGCGTGCTGCATATTGATGAAGATGGCAATGTAAAATTTGGGAGGTACGGGAAACGAAAATTTAATGGACACTGGGCAGGCTTCGACATGGGCATTAACGGATATGTGGATCCCGATTTCAAAATGAGCTTTCCTAAAGAAACGGAATATATGGATTTAAGAATGACCAAATCAGTTGGTGTTTATATTAACTTTTTCGAGCAAAACATATCTTTATCTAAAAATCAAAAGTTCGGAATGGTAACAGGGATGGGGATAAACTGGAATAATTACCGGTTCAGTAAGGATACACGGCTTAATGCAGATTCGTCAGAACTTATCGGTTATATCGACAAAGGGATAAACATAAGAAAGACCAAGCTGACAAATTTATATCTGAATATTCCTCTTTTATTTGAATTTCAGACTAACAGCTATCATAAAAAAAACAGTTTTCATTTTGGACTGGGTATGGTTATGGGTGTAAGGCTTTCTTCACATACAAAAAAGTATTACGATGAAAGGGATAAGGAATTCGATATTACAAAATATAATCCTGCAACCGAAACATACGAAACAGTCTTTACAGCAGTATCACCCGATAATTCAATAGTTAAAGATTTCGATGATTTTTATATGAACCCTTTCAAATTTGATGCAACCGTAAGGATTGGATGGGGTTTCGTAAACCTTTTTGCCACTTATTCGGTTAATACTATGTTTAAGAAAGACAAAGGACCTGAGTTATATCCCTGGACAATTGGAATTACTCTTGTGAATTTATA
>JAIORT010000697.1 GCA_021107975.1 Bacteroidales bacterium
GCTGTTTCAATTCGTTGTTGCCACTTGGATTTTTTCTTGGTTTTCTTTTTATTTAATTCGATCTGCTTTCTGATCTTGTCTTCATCAATCGTCATTCTAATCAGGTACATCTGACCGAAAGTAATAATATTGGCTAAGAAATAATAATAACTCAAAGCTGCAGCATAATTATTAAAAATTCCAAGGAACATAATGGGCATCATGTACATCATCATCTTCATACCGGGCATTTGCTGTTGTGTTGAACCCATTAAATCCTGGTTTACCTTAGTATAAATAATGGTTGATACCGTCATAAGTAATGTAAACAGGCTCACATGATCACCATAGAAAGGTATTTCAAAAGGTAAATTCAATATAGAATCATAGCTTGAAAGATCATCTGCCCAAAGAAACGACTTCTGCCTCAGCTCAAATGCCGACGGGAAGAAACGGAACATTGCAATTAAAATAGGGAACTGCAAAAGCATAGGAATACAACCTGCCATCGGGTTTACACCAGCTTGTTTGTATAATGCCATAGTAGCCTGCTGCTTCTTCATGGCGTCTTCCTTTTTTGGAAATTTTTTACCCAGCACTTCTATATCCGGCTTAAGCACCCGCATTTTTGCAGAAGATCTATATGATTTATAAGCAATAGGGAAAAGAACGGTTTTTAAAAGGATAGTTAAAATAAGAATAATGATGCCATAGTTCCATCCAAATCCTCCGAGGAAAGTAAAAACAGGAAGCACGGCATACCTGTTGATCCAAGCCATCAGGAAGAAACTCCATCCCATGGGTATTTGCCGCTCAAGGTCAAGGTTGTATTTTTTTAAAATACTGAATTTATTAGGACCAAAATAAAATAACATTGGAATATTGCTATCTTCTGAAATATTGAGTGGAAGTCCGATGGTTGTCTTAACCGACCTTAAATACCTGTCATATTGCTCCTCCAAATTAAGTGCTTTAACATCTGCATTCAAAAAGAAATCTTTTGCAATAAGCGTAGAACTGAAAAATCTCTGTTTGAAAGATACCCATTTTATCCTGGTGGTTAATTTTTCTTCATCGTCTTTAGTTTCGGAAAGGTAATCCACATCGTCTTTATAATATTTGTAATAAATAGTAGGTCCGTTAAACCGGTCAACGCCTTTCTCAAGTTTCAACAGTTCTGTATTCCAATCCAGATCAATATAATTTGATCCCTGGTCAAAATAATTATTCATTCCCACAAAGTTGATATCGAAATCCATCATATAGTCATTGCCATTTAACGCGTAAAGGAATTCGATGTAATTGTTTTTATTGAAGGAAGTATCGGAGGCATCCGCATATAAACGCATGGAAAGGTTACTGCTTCCTCCATCTCCATAAACCTGGAAATATAAATCGTTAGTTTTGATGATACGGTTATTGGCAAAAAAAGTCAGTCCGAAATTAGTCTTATCAGGATCGAAAAGGATTAATGGAAGAGAATCATAAGTGTGGAATTCTTTCAGTTGAACAGAAATGATTTTGCCGCCTTTGGCTGAAACGGTAATTATCATAACTTCGTTTTCGAGTATATTTAATTTATCCTGCCCAACAGAAGAATTTGTAAAAATACCAAGCTTATCGCGATTTACAACATTTATTTGTGAAGAATCTGTTGCAACTACTTGTGTTGTTTGAACCTCCTGCGCTTTGCTGATGGAATCTTGTTTGCGTCGTTCAGTAAGTATTATCCGGGCGATTGAATCTTCTGTTCTCCTAACCTGTGCAATTGAATCCTGCCTGTGTTTGTCGGCTACTATCTCTTCTTCCGATGGTTTATTAAAATACCAAAATCCAAACAGGATTGCAAAAATCAACACAAGACCTAAAATAGTATTCCTATCCATTGATTAACTGTTTTGTAAAATTTGAGCGCAAATATACAATTTATTAATTGCAAAATTTCAAAAGCAAATTTCAAATTGAATAAATTACTTTTACAAAATAAATATATAATCACAATGGCTATCTTCAATCCCGTTTTATTTGTTGCTCTTCCTTCTATGGACGAAATGGAATATCTTCCTCAATTGATTAGTTGTATAAAAAAGCAAACCTATAAGAATTTTAATTTGATTGTGTGCGTAAACCAACCAAACGACTGGTGGGAAAAAGAGGACAAAAATAGTATTTGTGAAAACAATCAAAAATCCATAAAATATCTCAAAGGAATAAAAGACCTTGAAATTACCATTATTGATAAATCATCAAAAGGTAAAGGCTGGACAGGAAAGAAATACGGCGTGGGCTGGGCAAGGAAAACCATAATGGATAAAATAGCTGAAGTTGCAAATAAAAACGACATCATCATCAGTTTAGATGCCGATACGACTTTTAATGCTAATTATTTTTTATCAATTGTTGAGAATTTTAATCAAAATCCTGATGCAACAGCTCTTTCGGTTCCATTCTATCATAGGTTGACCGGCGATGAGGAAAAGGACAGGGCAATATTGCGATATGAAATTTACCTGCGCTACTATTCTGTAAACCTTTGGCGAATCGGCAGCCCTTACAGCTTTACGGCTATTGGCTCGGCTATTGCACTTCCTGTTAAATCTTACAAAAAAATCGGAGGCATCACTCCTCATAAAAGCGGTGAGGATTTTTACTTTCTTCAAAAGCTTCGAAAAACGGGAAAGGTCTTAACCTGGAACAAAGAAAAAGTGTATCCTGCTGCCCGCTACTCCGACAGGGTCGCATTTGGAACAGGACCGGCAATGCTGAAAGGCAAGGAAGGTGACTGGTCGGGTTACCCGATTTATCCTTTCGAATATTTTGATGAGATAAAAAAAACTTATGATTTATTTCCGGTTTTGTATAAAAAAGATTTTCATACTCCGATGGATGATTTTATCATAGAAAAGTTTGGAGAAAAAAATATCTGGCAACCTTTGCGAAAAAATTATAAAAAGAAAGA
>JAIORT010000926.1 GCA_021107975.1 Bacteroidales bacterium
TGTCCTTTCAGGTCGGAGGAGAATTAAGCGAAGGAGTCCTGAAAGGTCGAAGAATGCAGCATGCGTATTCGTTCAGACTCTTCCTCCCGAAAACTTTCGGGATGCTGCTCTAAAAATCCTTTGCTTTAAACTCTGGAAGGTCTTTTCGTATAGGCAGTAGTCAGACGATTGAGTGATTAGCCTAAAACTTTTCTGCGTGCATCATAAATTTTCCTGGCGCCATAGCCTATTCCAAGAGCCAGCATAATAATCAGTCCGCCACCTATTGCTGCGCCTCCGCCAACTGGCGTATTTCCGCTACCCGGTGCGTTTCCGCCATTGGGATGAGGTGGACTTTGTGCTGAAAGAGTGCCAATTACAAAAAAGAAAATTGCTGCTGTGATAATTTTTTTTATTGATTTCATATCTTTTTAGTTTGTTGTTTCAGGTTGCGGGTTGCGAGTTTCAGGTTAACCCGCAACTCGCAACCTGCAACCCGCAACATTATTAGTTTATAAATACTTTTTCTGTTTCAATTTTATTTCCACTAATTAAAGAAACGATATACACCCCGCTTTTCAAATTTGTCGGGATGACGACGGTGCCGGTTGATTGGATGTTTTTTTCCAAAACAATCCTGCACGTGATGTCTAAAATTTTTACCTGCACGTTTTCTTGGCTTTCCATGTTTTTGATATAGATGGTTTTGCCGGATGCGTATATCAGCGTTTCTTTTTGATGTGTGATACCTTCCTCAATTCCAAGGACATTCAAATGTAGTTTAAAGCGTTTTTCATTATCGGTTATAACCCATGCAAATTCGTAGCTACCGTTTTGCAGATTGTGGAATGTTCCGGTTTTGGTATCTTCGAGAATGGCTTCGGAAATATCTGCCATCTCTTTGATGCCTATGTTGTAAATTCCGTTTTCATCGTTTTGGAAACCAAGCTGGATTGTTTCACAAGAAGGGCGAACATCAATCGAAAGCATTTTGTCATCAGTAAAAGAATAAAGTTCAGACAAACCTTCCGTATAGGATAAAAATTTATAAGCATCGTGCTGCAAGTCGAAACCTTCGGATGCCTCCTCATTAAAAATGATGTAAAGCTCATCGTTGTATGAGCCGTTTGAAGCCTCAAGTACAAGTCCATTAGTTATCTCGTTTGACGATTTGTAATAATTTGCTGCACCGCTGTGTGTTCTGTCGCTGTTGGCAAGCTGGAAAGTGCCGTTACTTGCAGCAACAATAAAAAATCCCTGCAAAGGTGGTACATATTGCGAGCCTGAGCCTGCACCGTTGTTCCATTCTTTATATGCTATTCCATCCCAATAATAAACCGCTCCCCAGGTATCGTCCAGTCCGCTCCAGTCAATTGAAGATGGGTAAGGATTGCCTAATAGGTTAGCGCCATCGTTATCGTGACCAGCCACTTCGGTGTAAGTTACTGACAGGCTTTGGTTTCCTGTGTTGGGCGTTCCTGTAAAAGTATAAGTAGTTGCCTTTGCAGGTGTTCCCCAAAAGTCATATCCTTTTACAGGAATGAGTGCTGTTGTGGGTTCTGTAATGTCAGTCCAGGTGGCGGTGGTTTCGTCCCAGGTTTGCAGGTAATCGCCGAGAAAGGTGTTGGCAGTAGTTACATTGTTTGGTACAGAAATAAGATGCCAGACACTTTCGCTGATATATCGCTCTACATTTACAGTTCCATTATTAGTGATGGTTCCGTTTGTAATTAATGACCCTGTACCTGTTGCATCGCTTTGAATCGTGAGTACTGCCCCGGTCTCAATCGTGAGATCGGTACAGGAAGCTGTGCCGGTTGAAGAAATGACCGGGGCATTAGTAACATCGGGGATTGTAACATCTACTGTAGAAGTCGGCACATTTCCATCATCCCAGTTTGTGGCTGTGTTCCAGTCCGTATCTGTTGCACCTGTCCACAGACCGGGATTTGGAAACACTTGCCAACATAAATGTGGGTATCCATTATTATCAGTACTGTTTATTTCCCAGTTATAATCAGTACCACATGTTGAACCGGTAAAATCCCAACCGGTAAATGTAGATTGGGTTTGCATTTGGGTGGTGTTTTTTCCTGTTCCCCCTGCACTTGAAGATTGACCGGATGTTTCTGTATCCCAAAATGAGTTCGTTACTGTCGCATTATTATATGCCACGAGTCCACCAACATCACTACTTCCACTTACACTTCCAGTGCTGTAACTGTTGCTTACTGTAATGTAAGTTCCGGGTGACTGAAAATTAATACCCACAAGACCTCCAACATACCTAGTTCCGCTTACACTTCCGGTACTGTAACTGTTGCTTATATTTGAATTAGGATTATCTCCCACGAGACCTCCGACATACTTAGTTCCGCTTACACTTCCGGTACTGTAACTGTTGCTTACTGTTGAATTATAATTATCTCCCACGAGACCTCCGACTCTCTCACTTCCACTTACACTTCCAGTACTGTAACTGTTGCTTATTGTTGAAAGATAATCATATCCCACGAGACCTCCAACGTAATCTCCTCCTGTAATATCCACATTAGTAACACCGATGTCATAAATTTCTGCATGACTTATATACCCAAACAGACCAACACGAAGCTGTGAAGGGCGATAAATATAAAGATTTTCAATGGTGTGACCATCACCATCATACGAGCCGGTGAATTTGGTTGTGAGGTTTCCAATAGGAGAGAAGCCAGCACCGCTATGCCATGTGCTTGTAGCAGAAGCATCGATATCGGTAGTTTGTATGTAGTACTTGTCCCAGTTTGCATAGTTAGAAGATTGTTGTAACCATGCAAGATTGTTTAAGTTTGCAATTTCCCAAGGGCTGAGTTCTGTTCCAGCACCAGCGGTTGGCGCTACTGGAGTTTGAGCCATCAGGCTTGTGCTCATTGTTAATGCCATGAGCAGCATTGTTAATTTGTTTAAATGTTTCAT
>JAIORT010000074.1 GCA_021107975.1 Bacteroidales bacterium
CCAATCAGATATTTCATAAGGTATTAGTTTGGCAGGCGTAGAAAAATCAGGTTCGCCGGCAAGCGGACCTGATTTCTTTCTGTATAGATTGTTTTTAGCGAAATCCGGAACTTGAAACTTGAAACATAAAACTTAAATACCATGAAACATTTAAACAAATTAACAATGCTGCTCATGGCATTAACAATGAGCACAAGCCTGATGGCGCAAGGTGGCAGCACCTGCGCCCATTTTGATGGAACAAATGATTATTTGAGCCTTGGTGGTAATTATTACCAGTATAATGCATTTACTACTGAACTATGGGTTTATGCAACTGACTGGACACCATCATCTGATCAGATAATTATTACTACAAACACAGATGGAGGTGGAGAAGGATGGAAGATAGAATTACAACCTTCTTCTGTTAGATTTTATCTTGTTGCAGATAATACTAAAAATATTACAGTTTCAACCAGCAGTCTTGAAACGGGGTGGCATCACATAGCAGCCACTTATGATGGAGCAAACATGAATTTATGGGTTGATGGAAATTTAAATGCAACTACAGCACAAACAGGGAATGTTGTTTATCCCTCCAGTCAAACAACTTTAATCGGGACACATTCAGACCTTACGGAGGATTTTAATGGATACATGGATGAAATTCGTTTTTGGAATGTTGCGCTCTCACAATCACAAATCCAGGAATGGATGAACCAGCCAATTATTTCAGGACATGCACCGGCAAATGTGTCAAATCTTCGTGGATATTATAAATTAGATACCGACTGGCCTACAAGCCCGAACGAACTTGACGATTGTGCTAATGATGTGGGAGGCGGAGCAAGTGACCGCGACCTTACCAATAACTCTTGTACTTTTATTGACAAAAAAACACCCATTGGAGATTTCCCCACAGGCTATACAACCGACACCGAAGCACTTTGGAGAGCTTTTGGTACTGGTTGGTCGGATGAATCAACAGGTCTTGCTCTACAGGATTGGGATGCACAATCAATAGATGCAGATGAATTTTATGCTTTTGCAAACAATGGCTTAACAGGAACAAGTACAAGTGACTTGCCTACAGATGTAGATATTCGGGCTTCAACAATTTGGTTTTTGGATGATGTTGCAAATGATAGAAGTAATTGGAATTTTGATCTTAGTGAATTTGGTGCAAGTGCAATAGAAGTTTCCGGACTGGATGCAGCAAACTACAAATTGCTAAGAAGAACCGGAACTTCAGGTGATTTTTCCGTTGTGGAAACTGGGAATACAATTAGCGGTGGTGAGGTATATTTTGAAGATTACACCCCTTCGGGAGATGCTTACTACACCATTGGCAGAGATAATGACCTGGCAACAGTTACAACAACTGCAGCTTCGTCCATCGGGTTTATGGATGCAACTTCAGGAGGTGAAGTAACAGATAATGGAGGTGGTACAGTTTCTGAACAAGGTATTTGTTATAGCAAAACCTCACCACCTACCACCAGTGACATTAAGAAAAAAGATTATAGCGGACAAAATCCATTTACTAAAATCATTTATGACCTGGTTCCCAATACAACTTACTATATTAGGGCATATGCCATAAATAGTGAAGGAACGGCTTATGGTGGCGTGCAATCGTTTACTACCACCAGTGCCACAAACTGGACTCCTTCCGGTACTGGTACCAGTGAAAGTCCTTACCAAATCGCTAATCTAAATAACCTTGTCTGGATGATGGAAACCGAGAGTTCCTGGGACAGCTATTTTGAATTGACGGCTGATATTGATGCCTCTGCAACATCAGCTTGGGATGGCAATAAAGGTTTTGCACCAATTGGAAGAGAAACCCCAACTGAAGATCAATTCAATGGCTATCTTGAAGGTAATGGCTATGTAATTTCCAACTTATATGTAAACCGGCCAAATACCAATGATGTAGGTCTTTTTGGATATACCGACAGAAATTATAGTAAGGCGGAAACATCCTATGTGCAAAACCTGGGGATGGAAGATGTCAATTTTACAGGTGGGTACCGTACTGCAGGACTTATAGGCAGAAGCACATCACTGGTTTCTAATTGCTATGTTACAGGTTCTGTTACGGGTGATCCAAGCAACTCTATTGCTGCCGGATTAATTGGACAAAGCCATAAGTTGGTGAAAAATTCATATTCAACAGCTTCCGTTAGTGCAAAATATGAAGCTGCAGGATTTATTTCTTTCAATAATAGCGATATAGAGAATTGCTATTCAACAGGAGCTGTGACTGATGCTACCGAGAACCTAGATGGGTTTTGTAATGATGCTAACGGGCATGGAGGTGGTACCATATCCAACAGTTTTTGGGACACCCAAACTTCCGGACAATCAAGCAGCTCAGGAGGCACTGGCAAAACCACTTCCGATATGAAAAATGTTGCCACTTTCACAGATGAAACCACAGTAGGTTTAACAACAGCGTGGGATTTTATTGGCAATCCAAATAATGATGTCGAAAATAATGACTACTGGAGCATTGATGGAACAACAAACAATGGATACCCATTTCTATCGTGGGAAGCTCAGTGCTGGGATGGTGGCAACAGCAAAACAAGCGATTGGTTTATCGGCTCAAACTGGCAATCAGGTGCAGTTCCAACCTCTACCGATGATGTTTC
Organism: Bacteroidales bacterium; assembly: GCA_021107975.1. GTDB lineage: Bacteria > Bacteroidota > Bacteroidia > Bacteroidales > JAADJA01 > JAADJA01. The sequence goes on from JAIORT010000074.1 coordinate 2,640, forward strand.
CATTTCAAATACTACCACAATGCCTGTAATTAGTGGTTCAACCACAGCTGAATGCAATAATTTGGTTGTTGCATTAGGCAGTTCACTCACTATTGAAGATGATGGTAAACTTACAGCTTCAGGTGATGTAACCAATAGTGGCACAATTACAGTAGAAAGTACATCTTCCGGCACCGGCTCATTAATTGTTAACGGAACAGCAACTGGGGATGTTACAGTAGAGCGTTTTCTTACCCACGGTAAATGGCATTATATTGCAGAACCTATAAATACAAGCGGTAATTTTAGTACT
>JAIORT010000804.1 GCA_021107975.1 Bacteroidales bacterium
AAAATCTAAAATCTAAAATTAAAAGATATGTCAGTATTAGTATATTGTGAAAATTGGGATGGAAAATTCAAGAAATTAAGTTTTGAATTAATCTCTTATGCAAGCGAAATAGCCAAAATGATGGGCACATCGGTAACTGCTTTATCAATTGGAAATGTTGAACAAAACGAGTTGAAAAAACCTGGAAGCTATGGTGCGTCTAAAATCATTGAAGTAAAAGACGACAGATTAAACCATTTGATCAATTCTGCGTACAGCTCTATCATTAGTCAGGTTGCAGAAAAAGAAGGCGCTAAGGTGATTGTTTTTTCCAACAATTTAACAGGAAAGGCTCTTTCTCCAAGAGTTTCCGTTAAGCTTGAAGCAGGTTTGGTTTCAGGAGTTACTGCTTTACCCTCCAATCTCGACCCATTTACTGTTCAGAAAAAAGCATTTACAGGAAAGGCATTTGCTAATGTGGTGATAAAATCGGACATTAAAATTTTAACCCTGTCACAAAATTCATTTGAGATTATCGAAACCGAAAACAATGCTACCATCGAAGCGTTCACACCTGAATTTACCGATAATGATTTCAGGACAGAAGTTAAAGATGTAACAAAAGTAACCGGGAAAGTACTGTTAACTGATGCTGAAATTGTTGTTTCCGGTGGACGAGGCATGAAAGGACCGGAGAACTGGAAGCCGATTGAAGAATTAGCAGAACTTCTTGGCGCGGCAACTGCCTGCTCACGTCCGGTTTCGGATGAAGACTGGCGTCCACACGAAGAGCATACCGGTCAGACAGGTAAAATCATCGCCCCGAATTTATACATTGCCTGTGGCATTTCCGGTGCTATACAACATTTAGCTGGTGTTAGCTCATCAAAATTTATAGTTGCTATAAATAAAGATAATGAAGCACCTATTTTTGAAGCTGCTGATTATGGTATTATCGGTGATGTCAACAAAGTGCTTCCTGAGATGATAGAGGCGGTGAAAGAATTAAAAGCGGAGAATTAGACATATATAATTGTTTATCCACATCTGATTTGCTATTTTTACCGCCACAACGGTAATTACTCTCTTTTTTCAATAATATATTCATGAAATTAACCAAATTTAACTATTTTTGCTGCTTGAGCAGTAAAAAAATATGGATTCAAAAACAATAGGAGACATAGTAAAATTTCACCGTAAAAAAGCAGGGTTAAACCAAAAAGGCCTGGCTGAACTTGCTGGAGTTGGGAAGACAGTAATTTTTGATATAGAAAAAGGAAAAGAAACTATAAAGTACAAGACATTAATAAATGTTTTACATGTATTAAATATCAAAATTGAATTGAAAAGCCCTTTGATGAGTTTATCCAATCAGGAAAATTATGAGAAAATCTAACGTTTTTGTATCAGGAATTCAAGCCGGTATTTTTGTCGAAACAGAGTATTGTAAAAAATATTTCTTCGAGTATTTACCCGGCTATACCGGCACTCCGGTTTCTCTAACAATGCCTTTATCACAGCAAAAATACAATTTCGAAACGTTTCCACCCTTTTTTGACGGATTGCTCCCCGAAGGCTGGCAACTTGAGGCATTATTAAAAAATAATAAAATTGACCGCTATGATCATTTCAGCCAGATGTTAGCTATTGGAAAAGATACCGTTGGAAATGTAACCGTAGAAGAAACATGAATATTTGCCCGATAACATATCAACAAAGTGAAACAAAATATTCGGCTAAAGGGTTGAAAAAATTGTCAAGGCGTCTGGTAAAATTGAACGACTTACATCTAACTGCTGAAGAACAAAGAAGAGAAGCAGCAATAAGATCGTCCAGAATGTCAATACAGGGAGTTCAACCTAAATTAAGTGCAATTTTAAACGTAAAAAACAGCACATTTGAAATTGTTGATATAAACGGAAAATATATATTAAAACCTCAACATCATATTTTTGCTCAGGTGCCGGAAAACGAGGATTTAACTATGAAACTGGCAAAGATTGCAGGGATTGAAGTTCCTGTTCACGGGTTGGTTTTTTCGAAAGACGGAACCCTGACATATTTTATAAAACGATTTGACCGTGAAGGCAGAAATAAAAAACTGCCAGTGGAAGATTTCGCACAACTTGCCGGATTGAGTCGAGAAACAAAATACAATTATACAATTGAAAAAATAATCTATCTTGTTGAAACTTATTGCACATTTCCTATTTTGGAAAAGGCAAAACTATTCAAGCGTATATTGTTTAATTTTTTTGTCGGAAATGAAGATATGCATCTTAAGAATTATTCGGTAATTGCAAGAAATAACCAAATAGAGCTCGCACCGGCTTATGATTTTCTGAACTCTACTATACTTCTTAGTGGAAACACAGAGGAAACCGCCCTTAAGATAAAAGGTAAAAACAAAAAACTTAATGATAAAATATTAATTGATTATTTGGGTAAGGAAAGGATGAAACTTTCGGAAAAAACAATTGAAAACACAATATCTGATTTTTACAATTTGAAAATATCTTTTGCAAAACTCATCAATATTTCTTTCCTAAATGATAATAATAAAGAAATGTATTTGAATTTGTTGAATGAACGGATGACACGGTTAGGTATTTAAAATTGTCATTTATTAATAGTGTTTTGCAAAAAAAATCCCTGAAAAACTTTCTCTTTCAATTTTTTTACTTAAATTTGTGAGATTGGATAAAATACAGATTATGACGACTATCACAATTAAAGAATCTATTGAGTTAGAAAAAAATGAGTTTGAAAATTTTGATGAACTCGTATCTCACTTATTAGAAAAGGCTGGATTCGGGGTATTAATCCCATTGGATAAAAAAGAAATTACACCTGACAGGGAAAAACGTTTTCAAAAAGCCATAAATACACCTAAATCCAAAATGTTTAATATCTAATGGAAGTTTACGAATTAGATGAGTCTGTAATAAAATA
>JAIORT010000046.1 GCA_021107975.1 Bacteroidales bacterium
GTTAATTCTTTTACGGTTCCAAGCTTGCCAAGTACATTCATATCAACCATTTCCTTGTTGCCCATCACAAGAATCGTGTAATTATTGTCTTTGATGTATTTGTCGAAGAAATAACTGAAATCATCTAGTTCAACAGATCTTACGTAATTATAAACATCCTGCCTGATATCATAGTCAATGCCTCTGTCTAAATTTCGCTGATAGGTCCAGAATATGTTTGTTTTGATGATGCGTTCGGTTTCAATCTTCTTCCTGATTGATTCCTTTGCCAGTTCAAACTGTTTTTGAGCTTTCGGCATATCGTTCATCAGATCGAGTAAGGCAATTGTAGCATCTCCGAGCTTATCAGCCTGGGTTCCTACAAAACCATAGATAAAATTTGATTCGTCTTTTCTGGCAGGAATGGCAAAAGCTGAAAAGGCTGAGTAAGCCAAACCTCTTGCCTCGCGTATCTCCTGGAAAACAATGGATGAAAGACCACCGCCAAAGTATTCGCCAAACACTTTTGAAGGCGGAATCAGAGATTTATCAAACATAGGTCCTTTAGCTATCATCATAACAGATACCTGGCTCATGTCGTAATTTACAAAATACACAATGTTTTTATCTGTTTCCTGTTCAATATACTTAACAGGCGAAGGATAAGGTTTTAATTCACCGGGAACATTATGGTATTTATCAATAACAGGGATCATATCTTTAAGGTCTTCCTGTCCGTAATAAAATAATCGGTGTTCATAAGAATACAGGTCTTTAATCAGGTTTGTCAATTCTGAAGGATCGATTTTTTTCAGTCCTTCTTCGGGAATTATATTTGTGTTCGGATTGAATGCACCGTATCTGCCGTAATTGTATAATCCACCCCATAAAATGCGGGATTTATTCAGCTTTGCGTCACTTCTTTTCTTTAATATTCCATCAATATAATCGTCATAAGCTTTCTGGTCGGGTACAGCGCCGGCAAGCACATGCTCCAGCAGTTCCACTCCTTTTTCAAACGACTTTTGTAAACCGGTTATATAAACATAGCATCTTTCGTTAGCGGTATAAACGTCCATACTTAAACCGTGTTTGAAAAATTCTTTTTGTAACTCTTCGGGAGTATATTTATCTGTGCCAATGTATGGAAGATAATTCATAGCCAGGGGTAATTCCAGGTTATGCTTTTTACCCATATCAATAATATACTGAAGGTTAAAAAGCTCATTAGTTTTATTTTTAATATAACTGATTTCTATTCCTGAATTTAACTTATCACTACTAATCTCTTTTTTAAAATCTACAAAAACAGGCTTGATTGGTTTGGGTTCTTCTTTAATAAATTCTTTGTAAAATTCCGACTGGTCTTCGCGGTTGATCTTAATCGGGGTGATTGGAGGTTTTTTAACCTTCACAAGGTTCTTATTTTCGCCGGTTCTCTTGTAAACGACAACGTAGTTGTTTCTATATTTTTCTTTTGCAAAAGCCATTAAATCCTCTTTTGAAATTTTTTCAAGTTCATCTAAAAATTTCAGCCGGTCGGAATACGGAACATTTTTAATGAATATATCTATAAAATCATATATCCGTGAGAAATTGCTTTCCTGTCCTCTGATTTCAGATAATCGCAAGTCATTTATTACAGCTTGTATCATCCAATCGTCAAATTCACCGGTTTTTACTTTTTCAATTTCACCCAATAAAAGGTCTTTTACCTCTTCCAGGGTTTGACCTTCGCGAGGCTGTCCATAAAACCTGTGTGTGCCGTAATCCCGCATAAACCATGGATAAGCTCCCGCTCTCAGGACTATCTGTTTCTGATTCAGATCCAGGTCTATCAATCCTGCCTGCCTGTTACTAAGTATCATATCTATCAGGGTAACGTACTTCTGATCCATAGAATTATCTCCGTCAAATCGATATGCGAAGATCAAAGATTCAGCATCAGGACCGATCACTTCTTTTATAACAGGTTCGATAATTGGTTCCTCAACAGGTTGTTCAACCACAGGCAGATTTTGATTGGGTTTCATCGGACCGAAATATTTATCGATCAATACAATGGTATTTTCATAATCAAGATCACCCGACAAAGCTATTGCCATGTTGTTCGGAACATACCATGTCTCGGCAAATTCGTTAATATTAACAAGGGAGGGATTTTTTATATGTTCGGGCAAACCGATAACATCACGTCCATAAGGGTGATTTGGGAAAAGCCCTGCCATCAAGGCTTTGTTTACCCGGCTCCAATCCATATCCTGGTACATATTAAATTCTTCATACACTGTTTCCAATTCTGTGTGAAACAGACGTAAAACCATTTCACTAAAACGTTCGCTTTCTAATTGCAGCCATTTTTCAAATTCATTAGAAGGAATATCGTTGATATAAACCGTTTGCTCATAAGAGGTTCCTGCATTAGTCCTCTTAGCCCCGAGGCTTGAAACAAGTTTGTCATACTCATTGGCTGCAACAAAAGAAGCGGCAATTTGCGAAACACTGTCGATTTTTATGTAAAGGGCTTTTTTCGTTGCAGAATCATCGGTCGCCCTGTACTGCTCGAACAGGTCGGAAATCATAGTTAAATAAAATTTTTCTTCTTCCCAGTTAAGGGTTGCGACCTTATTGGTTCCTTTAAACATCATGTGTTCGAAATAATGAGCTAAACCGGTGGTTTCAATCGGATCGGATGTTGAACCTGCCCTCACTCCAATCAGCGTTGCAATACGGGGTTCATCGGCATTGTAACTCAAATAAATTTTTAAGCCATTATCGAGAGTATAAATCCTCGCCTTTAGCGGATCATTTGAGACATACTCATAGGTGTAACCATTTGAATCGGTAGAGGTGTGTACTTTGTATTTATCAGCCGAACAGGCAAACAATGCTGCCAGGATAAAAACAACTACTAATTTCTTTGCATACAGAAATGCCATTTGTACTTTTTTT
>JAIORT010000574.1 GCA_021107975.1 Bacteroidales bacterium
TTTTTTGGTGATTTAGAGGTTTTCCCAAATATGGTCAACAGCACGTTTGATATGGCGAAAACAGGATTTGAAATATCACTTGGGCTTACTGGCGTGCTTACCCTTTGGCTCGGGTTAATGAAGGTTGGTGAAAAGGGCGGGATCGTAAAAATATTTTCCAGATTGGTTGGTCCGTTTTTTTCAAAGCTTTTTCCCGAGCTTCCGAAAGACAACCCTGCAATCGGTTCGATGATGATGAACTTTTCAGCCAACATGCTTGGACTTGATAATGCGGCAACACCTTTAGGATTAAAAGCGATGAAAGAGCTTCAGGATATCAACCCGAAAAAGGACACCGCTTCCAATTCTATGATCATGTTCCTGGTTTTAAATACATCGGGGCTTACCATTTTGCCAATAACCATTATGGTATATCGGGCGCAGCTTGGCGCTGCTAATCCGTCTGATATTTTTATACCTATCTTGCTTGCAACTTTTTTCTCGACAATTGCAGGATTAATCAGTGTTTCTTTATTTCAACGGATCAATTTGATCAATAAAGTAGTTTTGGCATATATGGGTGGATTAACTGCTGTTATCATGGGGATAATATACTATTTTACAACTCTTCCAAGAGAAAGAATTACAGAAATTTCAACCATATCGAGCAATGTTATTCTTTTTTCTGTCATCATCATTTTTATACTGTTAGCTTTAAGGAAAAGAGTAAATATATATGAGGCATTCATTGATGGTGCTAAAGAAGGATTTTGGGTGGCAGTTAAGATAATTCCTTTTTTAATTGCTATATTAGTTGCCATTGGTGTTTTCAGGGCTTCGGGAGCTATGGATATGTTTATTGAAGGAATCAGAAATATATTTATAGCAGTAAGCGTAAATACCGATTTTATTGAAGCATTACCAACGGCATTGATGAAACCTCTTAGCGGCAGCGGTGCAAGAGGTATGATGGTAGAAGCCATGAGCACTTACGGCGCTGATTCATTTGTCGGAAAGGTCGCCTCAACGGTGCAGGGGGCTACCGATACTACTTTTTATATTATCGCAGTTTATTTTGGTTCGGTTGGAATAAAGAAAACAAGGTATGCCGTTACCTGCGGACTGATAGCTGATTTTGCAGGGATAATTGCAGCTATATTATTGGCATATTTGTTTTTTCATTGATATAAAAAATAACCCGCAATATCATTTTTATTATTTCTTAATCCAACTTATGCACAACCAACCCGCTTCTGAGCTTAGGTTCGAACCAGGTGGTCTTTGGTGGCATGATGTTTCCGCTGTCGGCAATATCAATCAATTGTTTCATTGAAACAGGATAGAGGGCAAAGGCTACTTTCATTTCGCCGGTGCTAACTCTTTTTTTTAGTTCACTCAAACCCCTGATACCACCGACAAAATCTATCCTCTGTGATGTTCTCAGGTCTTCAATGCCCAAAAGGTCATCCAGAACGTGTTTTGACAAAACAGTAACATCTAATACTCCAATTGGGTCGTTATCGTTGTATGTGCCTTCTTTTGCCGTCAGGGAGTACCATTTGCCTTCTAAGTACATACTGAAATTGTGCAGCCTGTCGGGTTTGTATATTTCGGAACCTTTTTCTTCAACATCAAAAACTATTTTTAATTTTTCGATGAATTCATTAGCCGACATGCCGTTTAAGTCTTTCACAACACGGTTATAGTCGATAATAGTGAGCTGGTCATCCGGGAAATGCACGGCAAGAAAGAAGTTATACTCTTCGTTACCCGTATGATTTGGGTTTTTATCTCTTTTCTCTTTTCCTACTAAAGCAGCCGCTGCGGTTCTATGGTGTCCGTCTGCTACATAAGTATTTGGTATTTCAGAGAATAATTTAATAATCCTTTGAATGATATCTTTATCCTTAATCACCCAGAAATGATGCCCTATGCCATCATCAGCCACAAAGTCGTATTCCGGTATATTTTCTAAAACAAACTTCTTCACAAGGTCATCCAATTTTTTCATAGCAGGGTATGAGAAAAATACCGGCTCTATATTGGCATTGTTGATCCTGACATGTTTCATCCTGTCTTCTTCTTTATCAGGACGGGTTAGTTCATGTTTTTTAATTACATTGTTGAGATAATCATCAACGGCAGCACAACCCACGATGCCATACTGGGTTTTCCCAAACATCGTTTGCCCGTAAATGTAGAGATATTCCTTATTATCTTCAATGAGCCAGCCATTTTGCTGAAATTTTTCAAAGTTTTCTTTAGCCTTTTGATATACAGGTTCGGAATGAATATCTATGCCTTCCGGGAGATCAATTTCCGGCTTGATTATATGCAACAGTGAGTATTCATTACCTTTTGCTTCTTCTCTTGCCTCTTCCGAATTTAATACATCATACGGACGTGAAGCTACTTTTTTGGCTAAGGTATCCGGTGGTCTGAGTCCTTTAAAAGCTTTGAGTATTGCCATTTTCTATTTTTTTTTATTAGTATTTAATTACTTCAATTGGTTCAGCAGGAGTATAATTTTCCTCATTGTATTTTTCTCGTCCTTTATTATGGTTTGTCCTTTGTAAAGAACCTATTAATGCACCAAGCATTTTTGTCATTTCCATCAGTTGTGTCCTTGATTCTTCGACGAGAGTTTCGGTAAGAAAAGTCTGTTTTTCAGAAATAGAAGTATAAACCACACATTCTCTGATAGAGCTTTTTGCCATTTTCAGATAATATATAAACTGGCTTTTGTTTCTTGCCGAACCTTCGGAAATATACAACGCAATAGCTTGCGCCGAAGAATTGAACCTCGAAATAAGGTCTTTAGCATTATTGTCGGGAAATAATTGAGTTGTATTATAAACCCAATCAGTATATTCCAGTGCTTTGTGGTAAATTCTCAGGTCTTCAAATCTGAAAAAAGTTAACGTTTTAGTAGTTTCACTTTCCATT
>JAIORT010000112.1 GCA_021107975.1 Bacteroidales bacterium
AATAACCATTAACAGTCATTTTCTATTTGCAAGTCTTTATGCTTTCTTTTTTATCTATACAAAATTATGCTCTGATAAGGCAACTAAATATGGATTTTGCAAATGGGTTTTCGGTTATTACCGGCGAAACAGGTGCAGGGAAATCGATCTTATTAGGAGCATTGAATCTGATTCTCGGTAAAAGAGCCGACACACAAATTCTGTTGGATAAAAGTAAAAAGTGCATCGTTGAAGGTACTTTTCAAATTGCATATTACAATCTTCAGGAATTTTTCAGGAAATACAATCTGGATTACGACGAGAATACAACACTTAGACGAGAGATCAATACTTATGGAAAGTCAAGAGCCTTTATTAACGATTCCCCTGTTAATTTAAGTATTCTAAAGGAATTAGGCGATAAACTTATTGATATCCATTCGCAACGTCAAACCATTACGCTTAATGATACTAATTTTCAACTTGCCGTTATTGATAGTTACGGAGGTATTACTGATAAAATAAATAAATACCGCACTCAATATCTTAAACTTCTAAAGCTTCAAAATGACCTTCAACAATTAATAAACAGCGAAAAACAATCCGGTTCGGAACAGGATTATTATCAATTTTTATTTAACGAGTTAGATGAAGCAAAGTTAAGGGATGGTGAGCAAGAGGAGCTGGAAAAAGAACTTGAGATACTGAATCATTCGGAAGAGATTAAATCGAATTTATTTTCATCAGCACGTGTATTAGGAAATGATGAAAACAGCTTGCTTAACAATTTGTCAGGCGTTGTGAATAATATTAGCAATATATCAAAATTCAGCGATACCTTAAAAGAATTGTCAGAAAGGCTCAGCAGTACTTATATTGAACTGACAGATGTTTTTACCGAAATAGAAAAAGTTGAACAGAGTATAATTCACGACCCGGTGAAATCAGCAGATATCAACAACCGGCTCGACTTTATATACGGTTTGCAAAAAAAACACCGTGTAAACTCTGTTAATGAATTACTTTTAATTAAAGAAGATATTAATACAAGGCTAAATAATTTTTCATCGTTAGAATCACAAATAAAATTGTTAAAATCCGAGGTTAATAAATTAGAGACTGAAGTAATTAGAAAAGCTGAAAATATATCGGTAAAACGCCGGAATGTTTTTTCTGATATTGAAAAAAAAATTGAAAACTCTCTGATTTTGCTTGGAATACCTGATGCACGTTTTCAAATAAACCATAAATTACTGAATGAAACAGGTAAGGACGGTATTGATAATGTGAAATTCCTTTTCAATGCCAACAGGGGAGAAGAGTTGCAGGAATTATCGAAGGTTGCCTCCGGTGGAGAAATCTCAAGACTGATGCTTGCTGTTAAGTCGCTTATTTCTCAAAAGAATTTATTACCCACTGTTATTTTTGATGAAATAGATATTGGGGTTTCAGGGGCTATTGCCGACAAAGTTGGGAATATACTGTTGAAACTCTCCGAAACGATGCAGGTAGTTGCAATTACACATTTGCCTCAGATAGCGGGCAAAGGAGATACACATTACTTAGTTTATAAGAAAACGGCTGCAAGCAAAACAAAATCAGAGATCAAACAATTAACACCTGACGAAAGAATTGTTGAAATCGCTAAAATGCTGAGCGGACAAGCCGTTACAACAGCATCCGTTGAAACAGCCAAGCAGTTATTAAATAATTGAAAAAAAATTATCTTTGTACAAAATAAATATTAAAAATACTGAACATGGTTAATTTTGAATTATCTAAAAAAGAACAGGAAATCAAAGAAAAGTACCGGGATTTCACTGAAAGATGGATTATACCGAACCGGTTAAAATATGATGAATCGGCTGAGTTTCCGTGGGAAATTGTTAAGGCAGCGTATAGAGAGGGCATTGTAAACGGACCTATTGCCACAAAATTCGGCGGTAATGGCTTTAATCTTCTCGAAGGCGCTTTGGCTTCCGAAGAATTGGGCGCAGGTTGTGTGGGTATAGGTATTTGTATTGATGCTAACACCCTTGCTTTAACACCTTTACTGATAGCTGGAGACGAAGATCAACAAAAGAAATTCTTTGGACAGATCAATGAGGAGCAAGCTGTGGCAGCTTACTGTTTAACTGAACCTAACGCAGGTTCGGATGTGCAGGGAATCAAATCAACTGCTATTCAACATGGTGATAAATACATCTTAAACGGACATAAAAGGTTTATTACCAATGGAGAGGTTGCATCTTTCATGACGGTTTTTGCTCAAACAAATCCCGAAAAAGGATCAAGAAGCCTTACAGCATTTATTGTTCCTTCCGATTTACCTGGGATTGAGATCAAACCACATTTAGAAAAAATGGGACAAAGAGCCTCGGTTCAAAATGAGATAATTTTTACCGATGTTGAAGTGCCTGTTGAAAACAGGATAGGAGGGGAGGGGTATGGTTTTGTTTTTGCCATGAAAACGTTTGACAGAACAAGAACAGGCGTTGCCGCTCTAAGTGTTGGGAATGCACGTGCTGCTTATGAAATTGCAAAGAATTGGACAAAAACACGGATACAGTTTGGAAAGCCTATTGCATCTAACCAGGCAATCGGCTTTATGTTAGCGGATATGGCAACCGAAATTGAAGCTGCCAGGTTGATGACGTGGTATGCCGCATGGGCTTTTGATACCGGACAACGGATATTATCAAAACTCTCGGCAATGTCGAAACTATATGCATCCGATATTGGAATGAAAGTTACCACAAACGCAGTACAGGCTATGGGTGGCGATGGTTATTCAAGAGAATTTTACGTTGAGAAAATGATGCGCGATGCCAAGCTGTGCCAGATTTATGAAGGAACCAATCAAATACAAAGGTTAGTAATATCGAAAGCTATTTTGAAGGAATAAAATTCAGCAGCTACAAAGAATGTTTCCAATAT
>JAIORT010000223.1 GCA_021107975.1 Bacteroidales bacterium
TTTTAATCCTTCTATTTGTTTCCGAAACAGTCATATTGTCAAAATAATATGCTTTCAGTTTAAAACAGGCAAAAGTTAGCTTTCATTATTGATAACAACAATAGAAAAGGAACTAAGCTCCGTTTGAAGCTTAATTCCTTTTATTCGAATATAATTCTAATTTCAGGGTCTATCTTTCTAAGAACCTTAATCTTTGCCGTCTTTCTTAGTTTTCGATACAGTAGGTTCGGCAATAGACTCTCTCATTTGCGTATCAGCCTGTATGTTCTTAAATTTGTAATAATCCATTATTCCCATGTTACCGCTTCTGAAAGCATCTGCCATTGCCAATGGAATCTCAACTTCAGCCTGTATAACATTTGCCCTGGCTTCCTGTGCTTTAGCTTTCATTTCTTGTTCCATGGCAACTGCCATAGCCCTTCTCTCTTCAGCTTTTGCCTGCGCTATATTTTTATCGGCATTTGCCTGGTCCATTTGCAATACAGCTCCAATATTTTTACCAATGTCAATATCGGCAATATCAATGGAAAGGATTTCGAAAGCCGTTCCTGAATCAAGTCCTTTTTCAAGTACTACTTTGGATATAGAATCCGGATTTTCAAGCACGGATTTATGAGAATCAGCAGAACCGATAGAGGAAACAACCCCCTCTCCTACCCTTGCAAGAACAGTTTCTTCGCCGGCGCCACCGACTAATTGTTTAATGTTCGCTCTTACCGTTACCCTTGCTTTACTAACCAACTGAATACCGTCCTTTGCAACTGCTGTTACCGGTGGTGTATCAATAACCTTCGGGTTAACTGACATTTGGACGGCTTCTAAAACATCACGACCGGCAAGGTCGATGGCTGTTGCTGTTTTAAAATCCAACGTAATATTCGCCTTATCGGCAGATATTAAAGCATTTATAACCGAAACAACGTTACCTCCCGCAAGGTAATGTGCTTCCAGTTCATCCCTGTTTGGTTTTAATCCTGCTTTTGTTGCCGAAATCATACTACGTACGATGACCTGCGGCGGGACTTTACGCCAGCGCATAAAAACTAACTGTAATAAAGATATTTTAACTCCCGATAAAAGGGCTGTAAACCACAACCCCACCGGAATAAAATAAAAAATTATCCAAAGTCCGAATAAGGATGCGATTCCAATTGCAATAACGATAAAAACATTTGATTCCATACTATTAAGTTTTTTTAGGTTTAACTGTTATTTTATTATTATCTATTTTTATTATTTCTAATTCGGTATTGTTTTCAATAAACTCTCCGGTTGATTTAACTTCATAATATACTCCATTTATCATTGCTTTTCCCATAGGATTGATTCGTGAAATAGCTATTCCGGTATCTCCAATCTTAATATTTTTTTCGTCTATAACATTTACCCTGCTGTTTATCTCCTTCTTCAGCGACGCCTTTTTCCATGTTTTTGATTTAAGAGCAAAGTGTAAAGCAAAAAGCGATAAAAGTACCGTTGCGCCAAGTGTGATAGTTCCTGATCTTCCACCATACACTGCATAAGCCTGCCACACTCCTATCCCTATCATTACGAATCCAAGAACTCCGGCAATATTAGTTCCTGGCAAAACAAGGATTTCAAGCAGAAGGAAAAGAAATCCTACTATGATTAAAACTGCAATTATTGTCCAGGTCATTTATTATTTATTATTGAATGTTTTCTATTTTGCATTTTAGTCATTTAATAGAAACAGTCAGCTTCCGGTTTGTCATTTCATTATAAACAGGTTTTAACTCGGAAAACGTTCCTGATTTCACAGCACATTTGCCATTAAAATGTACTACCATAGCACATTGCTCAGCCTGGTTCGGATCATGCCCGCAAACATTTATCAGTGTTTCTATAACAAAATCAAAAGTATTTACATCATCGTTGAAAAGAATAAGTTCATTCAGATTCTCTTCAAGTTCCTGAGTAAGATCAGCAGGGCTAAGTTTCTCTTTTGCCATGTATTTTGACTTAAAAAATTTGCCATAAAATTAATTAAATATTTAAATAATCAGACAATATTTTGTTAAAAAGATAATTTTGTAGTGTCGTATTGCAATACAACACTAAAAAATGATTTTACAAAATGATAGATTTCCAAAATTTTATTGATAAGCTTGAAGAAAGACTAAAAAAACCTTTGCCTGGAATCGGTGCTTTTTTGAAGATGGCACCGGAAAACCGTTTTAAAGAATTGCAAAGCTCGTACGATACGTCCAAAGCCATTCCGGGCAGTGTATTAATACTCTTATTTCCTGAAAATAAATCTGTAAAAACAATTTTAATATTGCGGCAACAATATGAAGGCGTTCACAGCGGGCAGGTTTCATTTCCGGGAGGGAGAAAAGAAAAGGATGACAAATCGCTTATCGAAACAGCCCTGAGGGAATCGGAAGAAGAAGTTGGGATTAACGCGGATAAAGTCATGGTAATTGGCAATTTGACTGAGATATATATTCCTCCGAGTAATTTTTTAGTTTTACCTGTTGTCGGATATATGCTTATAAAACCTAATTTTAAAGCTGATAAGAGCGAAGTGGCAAAAATTCTTGAAGTTGACTTATCAAGTCTTTTTGATAAAAATATAATAAAAAAAAAGGAGTTTGATGGGAGAGGTTATAAAATAAAAGCCCCGTACTATGACATTCAGGAGCAGATAGTGTGGGGAGCAACTGCCATGATATTAAGCGAGTTACTTGAGGTTATTAAAAGTATAGCTTCATTTGAAAAATAAGAACCAAGAATAAAGATTCAAGAACCAAGATTGAGCTTACTCCGAAAATAAAAAATATAAAGATGCCACTAAAACACAATCCCGAAAGCTTTCGGGACGAAAATCCACAAAAAATTTAATCGCTATTTTAAATCTGTGAAAATCTGAGTAATCTGTGGTAAAAA
>JAIORT010000086.1 GCA_021107975.1 Bacteroidales bacterium
CAAATATGTTCTGACCATACAATGTCAAAGAGGTTTTGTGCTTTTTAAAATATGGAATATTCCATGTGAGTGAAGCGTTAAATGTCCAATGCAAACCAAACGCATCTTTATCGTCAAATATCTTTTCATACTCAGCAAGCAAAGCCCTGTTCTTATTATATTTTTCTAAATCCTCCGGTGACAGCGTGCTGACATTAACATTATTGTAAGCCTTTTTATACATCTCCATTAAATCTTTTAGATAATTATATTCCCATGCTATCCTCGAGTCTATATGAAATGTCCAGTTATCTAAAAATTTTACCCTGGCATAGAATTTTGTGATATTATCAGCCCAATAAATAAGACTGTTTCCAGTGCTTGTGAACTCTAAAAATCCTTTCTGATAATAAAAATCTGAAAGGCTGATGCGCTGGTTTTTTGATCCAACAGTATTCTTTAAAAAATCGTCCCAATCCAATAAGTGGGAATAGGAGTGATTAATACCGAATAGCCCTTTATTATCATTTGTCTTATACTTTACTTCTATTTCAGCGCCAAGAGATTTTTGTTCACCTATTTTCATTACATTAGTACCGGACCATGCAAGAACTTCTGCATCGTAATAATAAGCAGAAACCTGAAATGCCAGGTTCTTATTTTGTAGCCGGTTATAAATTAACTGGTATGTGGTTAAAGCTTCCGGTTCAGCATTTATGTTATTTAAATCCATATAGTACAATTCCATCATGGTGTTCATCCTGAACGATCTTTGCCAGATAGCTTTTACTATATTCCTGTCATCTATTTCTGAAATAATAGCTACACGAGGAGAAAACATATAATCAGTATATGTATTCTTATCCATACGACCTGAAATCAACACCTCCAGTTGAGGTAAAAACTCATAAGAAAATTCTCCCATCAAAGAATATGTCTGTGCCGACCAGCCGCTATTATATTCTTCAATTTTGGTTGAATCGTAAATATCATTATACAGTGCATTAATACTAAAAAAATTCATTCTACCGGCTCTTCCATGAAAGGAATTAGGTTTACCCCAATTATCACCTAACCAATCATAAGAGTATTCCAAACCCACTGCAGCCTTTAACTTTTCTGAGGGTTCATAATTTAAAATTGATCTTGCAAATACCTCATTTTCTGCAAAACTGTAACTACGTTGCCTAATATCTGTGCTACTGTATTTCGTATTACGATTGGTCGCAAGGAAAAAATTCTCAGAATCAAAACTCAATATGGATTTTAAACTGACTGCATCAGAAAATTTATATGTATTTTCAATTGCTGATATGAATGACTCATCTCGCCATCCGAAGGAATCTTCCCATTCACTCTTGCCCTCAAATTGTCTTTTTGTCCCTCCTCCGAGTGCTTGACCACTACTGGTATATCGTGTCCAGAAACGCCAAGCGTTAAGATAAGTAAGTTCCAGGTGTGCTTTTATTTGCGGTTTATGGTCATAATCCTGATAATAACTCTGTGTAGGATATCCGTCTCTCCCGGAAAATGTATTTGTGTCTCCTTTATAGCCTATCTCACCGTTGTTCAACGATTGAAAATATTTGGGGTCCTTGTACCCGTCAGTGTACCTGATGCTTATATTTGTAAACAACTTGAATTTCTCTTTATCAAAACCATACTGCAGAAAAGCTCCCTTGCTGTCGTATCCTTCGTTATATTCCACACCGGTTTTAAATCCATCTAATGAGCCGGTTTTTTTTGTTACGATATTTATAACCCCTGAAATGGCGCCGGGACCATATATAACAGAACCTGGTCCTCGAATGACTTCGACGCGTTCGATATCATTCAAATCCCAATTGGTTATTTCAACTGTAGATCCATTAAGTCCTTTTTGATTTACAGGTCTGCCATTCACCAGCAAAATAGTTTTATAATTCCTTTGTCCCAGCCCCCTTATTTTCAAAGTCTGCGCTCCACCATAATAATTTCTAATCATTACGCCCGGAACATAAATCTCAATCAAATCCAGGATATTTCTTGCGGGCGAGTTCTTAATATCTTCTTCAGTTATAGTTGTTACCGGTGCAGGTACTTTCGATAATTTCATTCCTGTCAGGGTACCAATATCAACCTTTACATTCATCAACTCCGCAAGCGACATTTCAAATAGACTATCCGGTTGTATTTGTTCCTGAGCGGATAATTGTGCTTGTAAGCTCAGTTCAAACAATATTATGAAAATTGATGTGAGGAGCAATTTTAATTCAGATAGCATTTTGTACCTCCTTTTTAAAATTTTAATTATTGTCATTCAATTGTCATTCAATTGTCATTCAATAGTTATTCAGTAGTCATTATAAATCCAACGTTATTCATTTTTTTTATCGAGCTTATTAATTTTATCCTTTAATTCTTTTATCCTGAATTCCCTTCCTACAAAAAGTTTGTTAAATTCTTCCAGTCTTTTATTTTTTTCTTCTAATTCTTTGGTTCGTTCTTTAACAAGTTTTTCTAAGTGCTCGCGGTATTTTTTAAGTTCTTCTTCAGCTTTTTTACGTTCGGTGATGTCAATGTCTGCACCCCTGTATCCAATAAGATTTCCTTTGTCGTCAATGATAGGAACACCGCTTGTTAAGAGCCATACTATTTGTCCGTTTTTATGAACATTGTGGTTCAGGAACTTGAAAAGCGGTTTTTTTTCTGCGAACAGTTCGAGAGTTGCTTTTTTTAGCGGTTCAATTTCGTCAGGACGAAACAGGTCATACGAGTGTTTTTTCCCGACAAGTTCTTCCGGTTTGTAACCCAGTAATTTTTCCACTACCGGACTTGCATAAGTATATAAAGCATTATCATCCACTTCCCATATCCATTCCTCTGCGCTTTCTGCTAACTGCCTGAACCGTTCTTCGCTTACCCGCAATGCTTCCTCCGCCTGCTTGC
>JAIORT010000151.1 GCA_021107975.1 Bacteroidales bacterium
TAACGTAATAATTGAAAACAAACACAGGTTCCCGATTAATTGTAAGTTCATTAAAATATAATATTTAAGAACGGAGGGAACAGTTTTATGATTTTTGCAAATTTTTGTTAACCTGAATTTGCAATTAAGGAAAGGCACTTTACATCTTCGCAAATATTATCCAAATTACCCTCGTTCGGTTGATCGGGGGTTTTTATATCCAATAAAGAATCAATCTAAATATTTTCCGGTTCATTTTTTCAGGGAACGTGCAACTTAATTATATTGTATAATTGTCTGTATTATATTAAACATATTTTAAGTTTTATACACTTATGACAAAGCATTTCTTTTTTAGCTTTATTATATTTGCTTTCAAAAAAGCAAGAATTGGAAAATATACTGACGAAATCAGACCTCATAAATTTGCAAACCTGATTTCCGTCAGTATAGTAGAAGGGTAATCTGCGATAATCGAAATTTATGAAAAAAGGTAAAATATTGCACATAATGCTGATATTATTTCTTCTCCAATTTACTTCTGTATTTTGTATTAAAGCACAAATTTCAGATCAATGCCTGAAACTATTATCTCCAAAAGAATTAAATAATCCGGATTCTGCCGGATATTTACTGTTGGATAAAGGAATAGATTATATTGATTCCGATTCCATAGATAAAGCAGGAATCCTGTTAGCGTGCTGCCAGGAGGTTGCTGTAAATAATCATGATACGGTTTTATCCATGAGAGCCTTTGCTTTCCAGGCAAAGTATTTCATAAACACTTTACAGTATAGAGAAGCATTAGAATCTTATAAAAAAGCATTAGAATTAGCCGAATACCTTAAAGATACCAATCTAATGATTACAGCCCTCTCCGGTTTAAAGAATATATATAAAGAACTGGAGATTACTGATTCGGCTGTATATTATTGCGTAATGGAGTTATCTTTAAATAAAGAACGAAAGTTTTTTAATCAGGTATCTGGTAATTACTCTGAATTATACTCCCTGCAGCGCTATTCAATGGGTGGAATAACAGAAAACACATTTTTATTAGAAGGTCTGCTTGACTCAAGCCTGATGGCAGCCTATCGATCAAAAAATTCATATTCAATAACCTATGCCCTGATAAATAACGGCATTATAGTTTACGAAAGTGACCCGGAAAAGGGATTAACCTATATTTTAGCCGGACTTGATACTGCTCGCGCAATAACTCAGCAACCTAATAATGCATTAGTTTATGCCCTGGTAAAATCCAGTACTATCTTTCTGAAAGCAGGGCAACAGGAACAAGCTGAAAAAAACCTTTATAAAGCTATTCCTTATGCCATCCGGTTAAAAAATTTCCGGCAATTAACACACCTTTATATGATATTGGGAAGCATCCTTGACTCAAAAGGAAAATATTCAGAAGCGGTAAGTTATCATACAAGAGCAATAAAGCTTGCCAAAGAATCTAAAAGTGAACATTATCTTCCAGGTATTTATTTCAATTTACAAACGCTTTACGAAAAACGAGGAATGATCGATAGCAGTTATTATTACTCCCAATTGTACCAGGAAGTAACATATAATAAGCGCAACAGGGAACTTAACAAACAAATAGCTCTTATCGGAGCCAAATATCAAATCAATGAGAAAAAGGAAAGGATAAATACCCTCTCTTTAATCAATGAGCAGAAAGATCAGCAAATTACAAAAGACCGCAGGTATATTATAACCCTAATAATATTCATTTCAGTTGTTTTGGTATTACTTATCTTTTTATTTCTTCAATTCAGAAAAATCAGGAAAGCATATAGCATACTCTTTCAAAAGAATGAGGAAGTCCTGAGAAAAGAGAAAGAACTTATCGGGCTAAAAAATCAAAGAAGAATGGATATACAGAACAAAATGGATGAAATTAGGTTAAAGCTTGAATCGCTCTTTGAGAAGGAAAAAATTTATTTGAATAAAGATTTAAACTTGAATATGTTAGCATCAGAGTTAAAAACAAACACTACTTACCTGTCGAGCCTTATAAACAGTTCTTATGATTGCAATATTAACCATCTTATAAACAAGTACAGAGTTATGGAGGCATGTGATATACTAAAGAGTCGTGCCGGTGAATTGTATTCGTTAGAAGGCATTGCAGACATGACCGGTTTTAAATCCAAATCTGTGTTCAATAAAGTATTTAAGAAGAAAACCGGTCTCACTCCTTCCGCATTTCGGAATATGTCAGGTTTGGAAAATTGATTAAGCATTTTTTCCTGACCGGATTTATAAATCCACACTACAAATATTTGTTTTCCCTTTGTTCATAGCTTATTTTTGTAATGATACTGAAACAACTATTATTATGAGCCATACAAACCGGATAAATAAATCAACAAAACTTTTTACCGTTTTTGTATTTTTTAGCTTTATTATTGGTTGTACGGAAATACCTTCGAATGATTATCTCGGAAAGCTTCCTGATTTATGTAAAGATTATGAGCATGACATAGGAAAACGCATTCATAAAATTAGGACATGTTCTGATATTCATATAGCAATTAAAATGGACCGGCAACTCAGATCTTTTAAAAATGAAGCCGATAGATCCGTTGAAGAATATGTACTTCAGAATCTTAAATTTGTGGAATTACCTTTTGAGCAAAGAGCAGAAGATCACTTTACGGTCAGAAAGGTATGCATTAAAACTTCGGGCTACGCCCGGATGTATTTAACAGTTGAAGTATTTATTGATGAGGATATTTTAGATGAGACGGGTAAGTATAAAAGAAATTTCTTTGCTTACATACAGGCAGTTGATACAAAAAATAATTCATTAGCTAAAACAAGTGTACTGGCTAATGATTTCGGTGTAAAAGGACCTTTTAAAAAAGGGATGGAGGTAAAAATGTATGGATCATTGGACAGTCCTTCATC
>JAIORT010000312.1 GCA_021107975.1 Bacteroidales bacterium
ATATTGATTATACTCATAGGTGTTTTTTTACTGATAGTGGTCGCTATGGGCGGAGGTTTCTTTATGATGTGGAACAAAATGTCATCTATGAATGCCCAGAACATTGAAGGTGCGGAGAACGGCGAGGAAGCTGAAGAAGTGCTTGAAATTGAAACAATGGGGCCTACTAAAAGACTCGAAACATTCATAGTCAACCTGGCGGATAAGGGCGGGACCCGATATTTGAGAGTTTCAATGGATTTAGAGCTGGAAATAGAAGAAGCCGTTGAAGTTGTTGAAAAAAGACTTCCGAAAATAAGAGACGCTATTTTAATGATACTGCCGACAAAGAAATATGAAGATATCGGCACGGTTGAAGGGAAAAGCGCTTTAAGAAATGAAATGCTTACAAAAATAAACGAATTAATGAAACCGGAAGAAATTAAAAATATCTATTTCACTGAATTTGTAGTTCAGTAAAAGGCTAACAAGGCATGTCTGATCAGATATTATCACAGGAAGAAATCGATGCGCTTCTTTCCGCAATGGATAAAGGGGAAGTCGATGTAAATGAGGGGAAAAAAGGATCTGTCGAAGCTGAGGTCAAACCTTATAATCTAACTTCACAGAACAGGATGCTGAGGGATCAGTTTAATGCACTTGAGGAAGTATATGACAAGTTTTGTACATTAATGGACTCATCATTGACAACAAGTCTTCAACAGCCTGTGGAAATAGAATTTGTTTCAACGGAAATGATTAAATATGGAGAGTTTATAAGTGCTTTTACATATCCAACCGCCTTTGGAATTTTCAATATGGAGCCTCTTATCGGTTCAGCAATGCTTGCTATAGAACCTAAGCTGGTATTTTCCCTGATAGATTGCATGTTCGGCGGAAATGGAAAACCAACAGATAAAATAAAAGAGTTTACAGTTATTGAGCAGAGAATGATTAAAAGAATCGTGAATGAAACGCTGAAAAAACTGGAGGAAGCCTGGAAAGTTGTTTATTCACTTAAGTTCTCTTTGAGAAAAATCGAATCTAAACCTGAGTTTGTACACCTTGTTAATCCAAACGAACTGATGCTTATTATTCTCTTTTCGATTAAGGGGGAAGTTTTTAGCGGGAATATTCATTTGTGCATTTCTTCTCTTATGCTTGAGCCAATTAAGGAATATCTGTCTTCAAGATACATGACTGAGAAGGATATGGAAAACACATGGAGCGCTCAAATTAAAAATTTACTGAAAAATACCAATGTAACACTAATCGCAGAGCTTGGGAAAACCACAAAGACGGTTGGTGATTTGCTGGATTTAAAGGTTGATGATGTTATTAATCTCTCCACAGGCACTCAGGATCTGATAAAAATAAATGTTGAAGATGTTCCAAAATATCAAGGTTTTCCAGGAATTGTAAAAGGGAATAATGCAGTTGAAATAACAGGGTTGATTCAACAAATTGGAGGAGAAAAATAATAATGACTGCAGAAGATGAAAAAAGCCAAACGGGCAGCCCTGGCAGCATCGAAACCGAAGGTGAGACTGAAAATCATGTAAATGTTAAGAAAGAAGCGCCATATGAATTTTCAGACATTAATAACTCAAAGGAAGCGGTATCTGAAAGTAATATGGAGTTTCTGCTTGATATTCCATTAGAGATTTCAATTGAACTTGGAAGAACCAGGATGCTGATAGATCAGCTTTTGAAACTCAGTCAGGGATCTGTGATTGAACTTTCAAAATATGCAGGTGAAACACTCGAAATACTGGCAAATCAAAAGGTAATTGCAAAAGGAGAAGTCGTTGTTGTTAACGAAAAATATGGTATTCGTTTGACTGAAATCGTAAGTCCAATGGAACGGGTGGCGAGGCTGGGATGAGTATTTATCCTGATATTATTCCAACAGCAATAAAAATGCTGACAGCACTGGGAGTTGTTCTTGGGGGAATGCTGATTGTTTATTATTTCTCAAAAAGGATATTGAAAAGACAGGTGGGAAATTCAAAAGGAAAAATGATCAGAGTTCTTGAAAGCAGCTATATTGGAGTAAAAAAAAATATCTCCCTTGTAGAAATTCCGGGAGCAATTCTTGTTTTAGGAATTACAAACGATAACATATCCCTTCTTTCAAAAATAGAAAATCAAGAAATAATAGACGGTTATAAAAAAGTTGAAAAAGAAAAAGAATTACTGTCATTTTCGGATCGCTTACATCAATTTTCATTGAAATTAAAAAAGACGAAAAGTGTCCAATAACAAGACAGAAAAAAAGACTTTTGATACGGCAAAACTGCTGGTCCTGAGTCTGGCGATATTTGCATGCTTTTTTTTGCTCATGCCTTCTTACAGCTTCGCACAAACACCAAGTACCGGTTCACCTTTTTTCAGTATCAATATTGAGCAGGAAGAAGATCCGGGACAGGTTTCGGTTGTTCTCCAGATATTTCTATTACTGACGGTTCTCTCCATAGCTCCGGCACTTCTAATCATGATGACATCATTTACGAGGATTGCTATAGTACTTTCCGTACTTCGACAGGCAATCGGCACCCATTCAATGCCTCCGAATCAAATTATACTCGGCTTGGCACTTTTTCTGACTTTTTTCATAATGACTCCTGTTTGGGAAAAAGTGAACACAGAGGCAATTCAACCATATCTGGAAAAGGAAATAACTCAAAAACAGGCGCTGGAGAATGCATTTAAACCAATAAGATCTTTTATGTTTAAGCAAACAAGGGAAAAAGATCTTGCCATGCTTGTTAAAATATCAAATACAGCAAGGCCGAAAAATATAGATGACATTCCCACCAGTGTTTTGATTCCTTCATTCATATTAAGCGAATTAAAAACAGCATTTCAGATGGCTTTTATGCTCTATGTGCCGTTTTTAGTTATTGATATGGT
>JAIORT010000098.1 GCA_021107975.1 Bacteroidales bacterium
GTGATAATTTATCATTAACAGATTTTGATAGTACTTATTATGTTTTTGGAGAATTACCATTAGATGTACAGTTTTATAATTATTCAATAGGGAGTATAAATACCAATGAATGGGACTTCAATAATGATGGAATAGCTGATTCTTATGAGGAAAATCCTGTTTTTATTTATCCTGATACCGGTTGGCACTCAGTTAAACTGACTGTTTATGATGAATTTGATACAAATTCTTTTTTGAGAGAGAATTATGTTTATGTTTATGAATTGACCGGTGTTGAAGATGTAGAAGAAAATACATTTGGTTTTTCATATTATCCCAATCCTTTTAATGATAAGATAACCTTTACATTTTCAAATAAAGGTAAAGCTAATAAAAATGAAATATTGATCTATGATATGAATGGAAGTGTAATTAACCGTCTAAATTCAGGAGAAAAAGAATTAATCTGGGATGGAACAAATTCTACAGGATCGAAATGCGAACCCGGTGTTTATCTGGTGAAATCTAAAAAATATGAAATTTCGAAAAAAATAATATTAACCAATTAAATTCCAAAACAATGAAAACAAGAGTGATTATTTTAGTATTAATCCTGTTTTCCGCACTTTCAAAAACAAGGTTCTGTAAACCTTAGTATTACTGGGTTTTATTTTGAAAATAGGTGTCCCATTAGGCTTTTTTTAGACTTCTAAGTGGGCAACCATATTAATCCCGTTAGGGATGACCTGTTTGTAACCCTATACGTACTCCGCCTTTGGCGGGGAAGTGCAGGGAAAACATGGTCTATATCATAAGTCCCGTATGGGACGGTCTATGGCACAATAGAGTGTCGCCAACCCTTACGACATTAGTTCATATTTACAATCTGTGAAAACACAGCAGGTGTTATAACTTAGGGCTTATTAACATAGGTCGTCCCATACGGGACTTTTCAATTCTTTGCTATCTTTTCACCGGACTTGTTTGCCTTCACAGGCTACGGCAAACTTCATCCGGTGTTACAAATAGGTCGTGCCTCTGGCACTTTTTAATGCTCATTCTTTCAGATACTGTTCTTATCTTTCAGTATTTGTATATTTAAAGAAAATATAACAGTTGAATTTTATGAGCAGTAAACCAGATTATTGTTTAGATAACTCATTTCCATTACTTGTTTGTTTTTAACTGGGTGTCCCAAAGATGAAAACAGGAAAAGATTTGTATTATTATTCCAGCTTGTCAAATCAATGTAACGTTTGACATGACACTATTAATAAACTCTGAAATTCATACATACGTATTAACTTCGTGTCATCCGTACGGATGAATGCCTGCCCTAACCTATTTCTTTACCTGTATCTTCTTATTAATTAAATTCTTTCCGGCAATAATACGTACAATATAAATTCCTTCTTTCAAATCAGAAATATTTACCTTAATAAGATCGGAGGAAACATCTTGTGTATAAACAACTTCACCCATAATATTCAGGATCGATATAAATTGAAGATTCTCTGTGAAAGAAATATAAAGTATATCTTTTGCAGGGTTTGGATAGATTTTTATTTCTGTTGTTTCAACTGTATTTATGCCTGTTAATTCATCCACGGTTATGTAATCATCTATGATTTTCGTATCCGAACCATAAGCATTGGTAACTGTAAGAGTTACGTCATAAACACCGGGCGTGTTATAAGTGATTAACGGATTCTGTTCATTGGAAGTGCCGGGTGTGCCACCTTCAAAGAACCATTCCCGTGTTGTCGGGTTATTTGTTGATAAATCGGAAAACTGAACTGATTCTCCTTCAAAGATAGTTGTTGTATCTGCCGTAAAATCCGCAACAGGTGCAAGTGCCGGAGGAATACAACTGATGTTTGCCGACCAGCCGGATTCATTTGCTGCGTAATCGGAATGGAACTGAAAGGTAAGCGCTCCGTTTTCGTTTGTTGCATAAACCGTCCCCGGTGAAGTGGTTCCACAATATTTTCCTAAAAGAGGCGAAGAAGTATTTGATCCGTCAAATATTTTGAGCCAGTCGTAATCGCAGCTTGAATGCCATTCAACATTGAAAGAAATAAATTGACATTCTATCTTGTTATCGGTTTCACCCGGAAGAAATGCCATTATAAAATCTTCATTATCGTTGTAATTGGCTGCCGGTCCGCCTGAATCATAAAAAATTCCTTCGCACGTGGTAACAGTAATGTTTTGCATGAAATACTCAACGCTGACCGTAATATAATCGGGTTTAGTAATGGTTTGCGTATTGGTTCCGTCAGAAACAGTCAGTGAAACACTATATGAGCCGGTTAAACTATAAACAATTCCGGTTGGGTTTTGCTCAGTGGAAGAAGAAGGGGTTCCACCCTCAAATGTCCACTCCCAGCTTATGGGATTTCCAAAGGTCATATCTGTAAAATCAACACTCGCACCTGACGGAACAGCAGTAGCACTTGCAATAAAGTCGGGAATGAGATTACCCGGAACAAGCTGAACATCTAATTGTGTAACCTGCCTGTTTTGTACTTCCGTGTTTTCAAAAGTTTGCGGATAATATCCGGGTGCTGTAAAGGTAACATCCCATGTTCCTTCAAAAATCGGTCTGTAATAATTTCCTGTTGATTCATACGAATACACCCATGAGCTATCAGTATCGTGATTTTCAATATAAATTTCTGCAACAACCGGATCACCTGTTTCGGAATCGGTAATTGTTCCATTAATACCAAATAGTGTTTGCTCCATATAGTTAAGGAACGAACGGTAGTTATAATCCCAGTAAGCCGGTAATTGGTTTGCAGGTAAAAGTTTAATATTAGATAACTCCAAAGTAAACTCACGGCACTGATGGAAATAATTCATGTAATCCTGCCTGCCACCTGCAATGGTGTACCATGCATACCCATTTG
>JAIORT010000937.1 GCA_021107975.1 Bacteroidales bacterium
AAGAAAAAAATTGCAAACAAAAAATTAAAATTCCTCCGTTGCTACCGATTTATAATCCGATATTAACAACCACCTGTTAGCTTATTTTTCAATTTTATTGAACCAATGATTTTTTTTCATATAATTTTGTTATGTGATGACAACAGACTAAAAACAAAATGGTTTCATATAAAAAATATATTCTGATTGTTTTATCCGCTTGTATTGTTTTGGCGGCAGGATATTTCGGTTATAAATATTATCGTGAGTTAAAGAATCCGGTATTACCTGCCATTGGGGCAATACCTGAAAATACTGTTTTTTTTGCAGAATTTAATAATACCCCGGCAACATGGAATAAACTTGCAGTCCGCACCGACTTGTGGAAAGAGCTTATACATATTAAGCCTGTCCGTCAAATTCACCGGCAATTAAGCCTTCTCGATTCACTTATCAAAACCGATAATGTAATAAGCGAAACAATTGAGCAAAATAAAGTCCTGGTATCGGTGCATCCTGTTGACACCGGTCGTTTCGATTTGCTTTTCCTTGTTGAATTTCCTTCCTTGAGCCAGGAATATACGATAGAGAATTTCATAAAAAATGCCCTTGGTAAAAAAAGCATAGTTTTTCAGAAAATTCATAACAATGTTAAAATCAACACGGTTAATATTGCCGGAACGGAAAGGTTATTTTACTGTGCTGTTTGCAAAGGTGTTTTTTTGGGAAGCTTTAGCGAGTTACTTGTAACAGCCGCCATAAACCAACTTAATTCCGGAAAGCCTGTCGAACGCGGCGCAGGATTTCAAAAAATTAAACTTACTGCCGGGAAAAAGGTGGATGCAAATTTTTTCCTGAATTACCGGTACTTTCAGACTTTTCTTAGCAAATACACACATCCGTCAACCTCATCTTCAGTAAAACACTTATCTGAATTCGGGCAATGGTCGGAAATTGATCTTATTATAAAAAATAATGAGCTGCTGCTAAACGGATACACCGTAACTTCCGATTCTTCAGGACAGTTTCTCGATTGTTTCAGGCAGGAACCTCAACCGGTTGAGGTAATTGCTATCCTGCCTTATGATGTTTCTGTATTGCTTGATTTTGGGTTTGAGGATTTTGAAAAATTTATGTCAGGGTATAAAAATTATTTGAAAAACATCCAAGTGCCGAATGATTTAAAAAACAGCTTAAATAAGATAAACAGGAAATATGGAGTCAACCTTCAAAATCAGTTTTTTTCATGGATAGGTAATGAGGCTGGGATAGCTTTTGCCGAACCGTCAGGAAACCCCGGGAAAAACTGCTATGTATTCTTTCGGACAAATGATATTAAAAAAGCTGCGCAGAATTTATATAAAATTGCACAAAATGCCGGCAGACGAACAGGAAAGGAGCAATTCGCCAGGGAATACAATGAATACCGGATCGGAAGAATAGATATTCCCGGCTTTATTCCAGAAATATTTGGACCATGGTTTTCTCATCTGAAAAATAATTATTTTATCACTATTAAAGAATACGTTGTTTTTGCCAATAACCCCGAAGCCCTGATACATCTGATAAATTGCTTTTACAAACAAAAGACCTTATCGGAGAATTTTAATTACCAGGCTTTTTCGGATAACATTTCAGAGCGATCGAATATTTACCTTTATTGCAATATCAAAAAGTCGCTCGATTTAATAAAGCCTTTGTTAAATAAAGAATTAGAGACACAGATAGAAAATAACGAGGATGTGATTCAAACTTTTGAAGGGCTTGCATTACAATTCAGCTACATCAACAGGATGTTTTACACAAACATTTACCTGAAATATAACCCAACCTACCGTGAGGTCAATCCTTCGAGTTGGGAAACTGAAACAAATGCCCGCATCACAGGGAAACCATTTTTTGTACGCAATCATAAAACCGGCAAGCTGAATGTAGTGGTCTTCGACGAATTTCAAAACATATACCTCATCGACCATACCGGCTTGATCAAATGGAAGATACCTTTGCCTGAGAATCCGGTTAGCGATGTTTATATTGTGGATTACTATAAGAACCGGAAGTTTCAATATCTGTTCAATTCGAAGAACTACCTGTTTCTGATAGATTTGAACGGCAGTAATGTTGCCGATTACCCTGTAAGACTTGCAACCGCTGCAACAAACGGTATTTCGGTTTTTGATTATGAAAGAAAAAATGAATATCGCCTCCTTCTTGGGTTAGAAGATAATAAGATATATAATTACAACATCAAAGGAGAGTTGGTTGAAGGCTGGAAAAAAATACAGGCTAAAACCACAGTGCCATATCCTGCAGAACACATAACTGCTAAAAACAAAGACTATATCCTGATCACCGACAAAAACGGCAATGTTACAATAACCAACCGCCGGGGGCAAGCCAGGATAAGGCTTAAAAAGAATTTTGTAAAAGCAAAAAACTCAAAATTCTATAAAAACGAAACCAACAGCAAAGGGATTATTATTACAACAGATGAAAATGGGAAACTAACATACATTTCTCCAAAAGGGAAGATCAGTAAAACATCCTTCGGGGATTTTTCTCCAGGTCATTTTTTCCTGTACGAAGACTTTGACGGTGATAATTCCAAAGACTTCATATTCCTTGATAACAATACACTGACTATTTTTAACAAATTTAAAAAAGTGATACAACAGCATACCTTCAACTCCGAAATCACAGTCAAGCCTGTATTTTTTACTCTTAACGGGAGTAAAAGCTATCTTGGTGTTATTGATTCAAAAACAAAGGAAGTATTCATTTTTGATAAAAGCGGGCGGGTATTCACCAATCAGTATATCTCAGGCGAAACGCCATTCATTGTGGGCAGCCTGAACAATGACGGCAAAACCAATCTGGTGATTTGTTCGGGGAATAAAGTAACGAATTATTT
>JAIORT010000314.1 GCA_021107975.1 Bacteroidales bacterium
CCGGGATGATCAATATGCCCGATTCTGTCGAAATCTAATATTGCACAGTTCAAACCATTTAAAAGATATTGATACTCCGGGTCGATATGTGAGAGAAAAAAAGGCCCTGACAGGTGATTAAGGTATAAACTCCATAACACAACAATTGCAGGAATTATTAAAATAAGCTTCTTCTTGTAATTTGGTTCCCTGAACATATTGTTAGTAAGGTTTAAGCAATAAATTTAATTTTTTTTGCCGCAAACAGGCTCATCTTTATTAAGAGTAACCCATGCCTGAAGCGACTTATCTGGGTTGAACCATATTCACGGTCGCGGTATCGTACAATCACCTCGGCAATTTTCAGGTTAAGTTTGGCAGCGCCAAATAACAGGTCGAAATCACCAAAGGGATCAAAATCACCAAAATATTTCCTGTTGGCTTTTATAAGTTCATAGTCTTTTTTAAAAAGAACTTTTGTGCCGCACAATGTGTCTTTTAGTCGCTGACCCAGGAGGAAAGAGAAAAACCATCCGAAAAATTTATTCCCAAGGAAATTCAGAAAACGCATAGCCTGTTTGTCCATCGGGTAAACCAAACGGCAGCCATTAATAAACTCACCATGATTTTGAGCCAGAGCATAATAAAATTTGTGCATATCTTCAGGTGGAGTGGTCAGGTCGGCATCAAGAATCATTAAAATTTCGCAAGAAGCAGCCCCGAATGCTTCCCTCACTGCATTCCCTTTCCCTTTACCTGATTGTTTCATCACTTTAATATCTTTATCAGGATATGCTTTTTGAACACGTAGCATCTCTTCATAAGTGTTGTCCTGTGAGTTCCCCTCAATGAAAATAAACTCCTGGTGTGATCCGAATGCAGGAGTCTGTTTTATGGCATTTTCAATGTTCCCTTTTTCATTCCGGGCAGGGACCACAATTGTTACCGAATATTCATCTTCGGATTTAATAATGGGCTTTGCCGATATGATGTTAACCAAATTAAGCCTGTTTATTCCGGGAAGGTTAACCAGGAATCCATTAAATAATAGGTTTATAAATGGAATATATTTGGGGAATAAAAGTTTTCGGTCAACTTTCACAATTTCGAAATCTTCCAACTTTAAAAGATTTTCAATATCTTTGACTGAAAGCCAGTTTTGTAAAGGCTGCTTGTCTTTTAAACCCAAAAATTCGCCAAACCGTAAAGTCGGCTCCCACAAATAATTGTAAGCTGATATAATAATTTTCGTGCGGGAATTGGTTAATCCCTTTAAATTATGCAAAACTGCCTGGATATCCCAAAGCGAGCTCAGCAAGTCTGATATTATGATATAATCGAATTCCTGGTCTGTAGAATAATCGGTTGCATCAGCATGAACAAACTTCAGATGTGGATATTTTTCCCTTGATATTGAAAGCATTTTTTCTGAAAAATCGACTCCTATACCCAGCGAAGGTTTTACCGAATTTAAAAGGTCGCCGGTACCACAGCCCAATTCCAGCACCCTCGACCCTTCCGGGATGATGAATGAAAAATGTTTTTTGAGGATTTTATGGTAAAAACGGTTTCTTTTTTTCCATTTATCGCGCTTTGAAGCGTGCTGTTCAAAATAATCATGCAGAAGTTCTTTATTAAAACTCATCTTCAATAATTATACTGTTAGATTTTTGCATTGCCTCAAATTTCTCGCAATCAATCTCAATAGAAAGAGGCTTTAAAGGTTTTTCAAAATCATCCTGTGAGATATTCAGCATGGAATCGGCATAGATTTTTTGCATGTATAAAGCCCATATAGGTAAAGCCATGTTTGCTCCCTGACCAAGCGTTATTGTTCTGAAGTGAGCTGAGCGGTCTTCACATCCTACCCATATTCCTGTGGTCAAATCAGGTGTTATTCCCATAAACCATCCGTCGGATTGATTGTTTGTTGTACCGGTTTTTCCTGCAACCGGGTTTTCAAACTGGTATGTTAATCGCAACCTGATACCTGTTCCGTATTGAACAACACCCTTTAAGAGTTCGAGCATCAGGTAAGCCGTTTCTTCGCTCATGGCTTCCTGCTGTTCGGGTATGAAAGTTTCGATCACATTTCCGTTTTTATCTTCTATCCTGGTTATGAAAACAGGCTCGATATATACTCCTTTGTTGGCAAAAGTATTCATTGCTCCTACCATTTCGTAAAGTGAAAGGTCGCAAGAGCCAAGAACGATAGCGGGAACCGGATCAAGAAAACTTTTAACACCCATTTTTTGTGCAATTTTTACAACTGATTGCGGAGAGAACCGTTTAATGAGATGACCCGAAATCCAGTTGTTGGAAGTTGCCAATGCATATTTTAAAGTTATTTCAATGCCTTTATCTTTCGATGTAGAATTTCGAGGTTCCCATGTATCTCCATTATCTAAATAAATAATAGGTTGAATATTCGCAATTTTTGTGCATGGCGACAAGCCGTTCTGCATTGCCAGTGTGTATAAAAATGGTTTGAAGGTAGAGCCAACCTGGCGTTTTCCTTGTATAACGTGGTCGTATTTAAAATGTTTGTAATTAACTCCGCCTACATAAGCCTTTATATGACCTGTTGACGGTTCAACCGACATTAAACCGGCTTGAAGGAAAAATTTGTAATAGCTGATAGAATCCATTGGGGTCATCACTGTGTCTATTTCACCATCCCATGAAAAAATTCTCATTTGTGTAGGTGTATTAAAACTTAGCATTATTGAGTCTTTTGAAACATCAGCCAATTTGAGCTTGCGGTATCTTTCGGAACGGCGCATTGCCCGGTTCATTATTTTATTAATTTCCTGTGCAGCATTGTTTTCGAAATAAAACGGGGCATTTGTATATCCTTTCCAGTGTTTGAAAAAAGTTGGCTGAAGATATAGTCCGATGTGCTCTTTTACGG
>JAIORT010000805.1 GCA_021107975.1 Bacteroidales bacterium
TTTATAAATGAGAAGTAAGAAAAAGGACATAAAAAAAAGTAATATTTTCCAACTTTTACTTGGATTAGCAATAATTGTTTTGGTAAACATAATAGGTTATTACGTTTTTACACGGTTTGATCTCACATCCGAAAAGCGTTTTACCTTATCAGAGCCAACAAAAAAAATGTTGAAGGAACTTGATGATATAGTATTTTTTGAAGTTTACCTTGAAGGTGATTTTCCGGCTGGTTTTAAGCGATTGAAAAGAGAGACCAAAGAGATGCTTGATCAGTTCAGGGCTTATTCCGATAATATACAGTATGAATTCATAAATCCATCGTCAGGTTCTGATCCGAAAGAAAGGAACGAGGTATATCGGCGCTTGATGGAGCGTGGTTTAAATCCAACGGATCTTCAGGTAAAAACAAAGGACGGTTCAACTAAGCAAATTATTTTCCCGGGTGCAATTGTTACTTATAAATCAAAAGAAATTCCCCTTGAATTGCTGATTTCACAGATGGGTGTTCCACCTGAAGAAGTTTTAAACAATTCAATACAAAATCTTGAATTTAATATTGCCAATACAATAAGGAAATTAAGTGTTGAGCAAAGACCGAAGATAGCATTTATTGAAGGACACGGTGAGCTTGGCGTTCTTGAAACTGCTGATATTGTAAACGCTCTGAGAGAATATTACAGTGTTGAACGTATAAAATTAGATAGAAAGCTTAACAGCCTTACTGAAAGAAAAGCAGTTGATTCACTTAAAACAAGTATAAGGAATAAATATGATGCAATTATTATTGCCAAGCCCGATTCAACCTTCAATGAGAAAGATAAATTTATTATTGACCAGTTTATCATGCGGGGAGGCAAGGTGCTTTGGCTTATTGATCCGGTGTTTGCAAGTATGGACAGCGTTCAGTTTTCGGATGCATCCATTGGAATAATTAATGAAATTAACCTTGATGACCAGCTTTTTAATTATGGTGTTCGTTTGAATACTAACCTTATTATGGATATTAATGCTTTGCCTATCCCTTTAAAAACAGGTGAAATGGGTGGCGCTCCACAGTTTGATTTCTTTCCATGGTATTATTTCCCTGTTATCAATCCTTTATTGGATCATCCAATTGTAAAAAATTTGAATGCTATAAAAACAGAATTTATCAGCAGCATAGATACAATTCAGAAAAAAGGAATTGATAAAACGATTTTATTGACAACTTCGCAATATTCCCGAACAGTGAATACGCCTGTCTTTATAAGCCTGGAGATTTTGAATAAAGAACCTGATAAACGAATGTTTAATAAAAAAAACATACCGGTTGCAGTTTTACTTGAAGGTGAATTCGAATCCTTGTACGAAAACAGGGTGCCTCCTGAAATTAAAGACAATAAGGATATTGGATTTATTGAGATAAGCAAACCTACAAAAATGATAGTTGTGGCTGATGGTGATATTATTAAGAACCAGGTAAGGTACAGCGGAGATAGACCAATGCCTTATCGTTTGGGTTACGACTGGTACACAGGGCAAACTTATGGAAATAAGGAGTTCATCTTAAATGCAATGAACTACCTTGTGGATGAAAGCGGGTTGATATCTATCCGGTCGAGGGAGTTAAAGCTTAGACTGCTCGACCGTACTAAAATTAATGAGAACAGACTGTTTTGGCAATTGTTTAATACTCTGTTGCCTATAATTCTGATTATGGCATTTGCCTCTGTTATGTTTGTGATAAGAAAAAGAAAATATTCAAAGCCATTGAAAAGCTGAAAAGGAATTTGTTATATGTTAATTGAAAGAATAATTGAAAAATGAAAAAAAACAGGTATATATTTATCGTAGTAATTATTTTGGCTGTGATAGCTGCTGTTTTGGTAATGAGCAGGTCGGGCGGAACATTTAAAAAACAACTGAAAGATTTTGCCGTTGATGACACTTCAACCGTTACTAAAATATTTCTTGCAGATAAAAATAACAACACCATTTTACTTGAAAAAATTACAACAGGCGAATGGATGTTAAATAGTAAATATAAAGCAAGAAAATCGGGAGTTGATATGTTGCTTGAAACCATGTTGAAAATTATGCCCAGGGCTCCCGTTCCCAAGTCGGGTCATAATAACGTTATTGCGCAATTAGCTGCCAGATCAGTAAAAGTTGAAGTTTACCAGGAGGTTTATCGCATCAACCTGTTCAACAGGATTCATCTTTTTCCACATGAAAAGCTTACTAAAACTTACTATGTGGGAGGCGCTACACCGGATAACATGGGGACTTTTATGCTTATGGAAGGTTCTTCGGTGCCTTTTATAGTACATATACTCAGATTCAGGGGGTTTGTTTCTACGCGATATTCCACGCAGGAAAGAAATTGGCGCGATCATACTGTTTTCAAAAAAAGACTTGCCGAAATACAATCGGTAATTATGGAAATTCCCGGAGAGCCTGAAAATTCATATAAAATAAATAAGAATAACAAAACTCTTACTTTAATAAATCTAACAACAGATGAGATAGTTCCTGACTTTGATACATTAAAGCTTTTAAATTTTTTAACCTCCTTTACCGATATCAGGTATGAAGCATTGCTTAATGATATTGACCCGCACAGGAAAGATTCAATAATAAATTCAACGCCAAAACATATTCTTACCGTAGTTGATATAAAAGGTGACAGTACAATGATAACAACTTTTTTTAAGCCTAATGATGCTAAAAAATATGACATTGAAGGGAAATTATATGTGCATGACTTAGACAGACTTTATGCCTTAATAAATGAGGACAGGGATTTCGTTTTGATCCAGTATTTTGTTTTTGATAAAGTTTTACGACCGTTGTCGTACTTTAATAAATCCTGAACATTAAATAATAAATTATAAATTCGCAGTTTTTT
>JAIORT010000720.1 GCA_021107975.1 Bacteroidales bacterium
TACTACTACCGTTCTGATTTCCGAAAGATGGATGAAGATAAATGGGGAAAGGTATATGTAAACTCTGTTTACGATGCGGAAAAAGATGAGTTTACGATGCTGACAAGACCGTTAATACATCTTGTGGACATTAAAGAGGTCGTAGGCATGTAGGTTCTGTAATTTATCCCCAGGTGGCCGATGCTCGGCGCCTGGGGGTTACATCCTTTTCTGGTCGAGTATCTGATGTTTTCGCCCAATTAAAGGAGTATAAAAATGATAGAATCCGGCAAAGAAAAAGATATGATTGAGCGGGTGACAGAGATCTATGTTGCGGTTTTTCCAATGCCGGTCAGCGATGATCGGATGGCAGAGGTAATATTGGCCGGCTTTAAAAAGGATCCGGAGAATCCAAATACATCAATTGTCCGGGCGACCGTCGAGACTCACGTGAATGCAGTAGACAATTTGGTCACTCTATGCGATCAGATCGTAGATGAACAAAAGGAAATAGAATCTTATCGATTATTGAAGTTTGATCAAGACGGAATCCATACCATTAATCCTGAGGACTTCCGGACTTTTCCGCAAGGATTCGGGAAAGTCCGGTGGAACTTATGTTGATATAGAAGATTTCTTGGCAAGATACCTGTGTAATGCCATACGGGTATCCTCCATTGGCAGCCGCATGAGCCGGCATTCTTGTGCGGCTGTCAATTTTCAGCTTATTGAGAATTGCCGGCAGGAAAATAGTGCTTATTGAAAAGAGATATTTATATGGACATTTCCAGTAAGTCACAATTTGATACGATGTCAGAAGCAGAGCTTGAACCTGTTTTAGAGCTTCTTGAAGGGGGTGATCCTAATAGTATAGCTTTAAAAGCCGGAATTACCAGAGAACAGCTTTTCCGGATGCGTGATGATCTGCTATCTCAGGCTGAACATAAGAGGGCCGAATTAACTGATGTGCCGTCGGAAAAAATCGGCAGGAATGAACCCTGTCCCTGCGGTTCCGGAAAAAAATACAAGCATTGCTGTTTGGGAAAACATGAGGCAGCAATGCGTACTAAAGATACGGAACAGGCAGAAAATCTTCGAGCAAATGAAAAAGAGCAAGAACAACTTGTCCAGCGTATAGAAAAGGCTTTCACTCTGCTAGGTTCACAGCAATATTCCGAAGCGATACGCTTTGCATTAAAGTTGACCAAGCTTTACCCGAATGAAGACAGGCTTCACGATATCGTGGCAACCAGTCATTTATATTCCGGTGAGTGCGAGGAGGCGATTAAAATCTGCAAGAATAGATTGGAAGTCGCCAGATCGGAAAAAGCCTATTTTATCGAACACGGGCGTTATCGGGATGCTGAAATAGACAGGCCTGCATTATCATACTACTATCCTCCCCTAACCTGGCTGCAGAAATATTGGATCGCCCTGAAGACAAAAGATTATAAAGCAATGTATCCCGAGACGGAAAATCCGAAAATTATCACACTTGTAAAAAAGCTCCAAATTGCAGATGATACAAATCAGTTTCCGGAAAAGCATTCCAATGGCCTTGAACTGCGGAAGAATGCCCTAAAGGAAACACTGGACCAGCTTAAGACAATAGGACCGGAGATTATACCGTATCTCTTGCCACTGGCCTGTAAATACTCCTGGGCAGGTATTTTTGTGCCTGAAATTCTTTCCTCTTATAAAACAGATATGACAAGTCGTGCCCTTATTGACATATCGATGTTTGGCTTTGCTTATGCATCCGGGGCCAGCCTCCATTATCTGGAGAAGCTGGGAGAAGCAGTCATACCTTATATTGAGGAGGCATTTGCCAGGGATAAAGCATTTGATTCCATAAAAACCGGCATCGTATCGGTACTCGGAAATATTCGAGTCCCGGCCTCTTATGAGTTGCTTTTACGCCTTCTTGAGCATGAGAGTTCTCATATCGTCAATTGGGCTGGAGATGCTCTGGGCAAATTCAATAACGTAGATGCCCTGCCTGCTATGATTGCCGCGAATCAAAGAATTGGGGGCGAAAAAATGATCGATACAGCGATCCAAAAACTTAAAGATCACGAGCAAGTTTGACTTTGAAAGCTGAAAATTGAGATGATTTCCTGATGTAATTTTTAACCAGTTCAAGCACCGCTTCATCATTACAGATAATTTGGTTGCAATGACATTTTCTATGACATTTTTCACAAAAGTAATCTTCATTAAGGGCATTACCGCACGCACAATAGGGTTTCATAACCAGCGAGCCTTTTTCCAGCGCGGCTTCATAGTAATCGCTGGGGGAGATATTCTTTTCTATAATTTTTGTCATGTTCAATCCTTTATTTAGAGCCAATTTTCTGATAATTTAAAGTAGATTTTTCCTGGTTTTTGTGTATATTATTTGACTAAAAAAAGTTGGCTTATATTGAAAGGAACGAGAGATAAAGATGGCCCAAAAGAAAATTCCACGATGTCCCCACTGCGGACAAAAGATGAAAAAATGGAAAGTTCCCATTGCTTCCACCTGGCCCAATGAATTCTTTTACGTTTGTTTTAATGATTCCTGTTCCTATTTTGTTCAAGGTTGGGAACAAATATGGGAACAGACGGCAGCAAAGGCATCGTATCGCTGCTGTTTAGATCCTGATACAGGCAAATGCACGCCCCTGCCGGTATGGTCCTCTGACGCCCTCAAAGATGATATTATTGAGGAATAAAAATTCCGTCATTAATTACCGAGATGCTGCTTGATTTGAAGGGTCTTTTCTCCAAAGAGAGAGAATTTAAGCCATTGAAAGGCAAACTCCATCAGTTTCATATTATCTGTTTCTATGTGGTTCAGAACATCTTGGGCAATGTCAAACTTATCCAGAAAAGTTGTTTCAAATACAAAGCGCCTGAATTCATCC
>JAIORT010000373.1 GCA_021107975.1 Bacteroidales bacterium
TGTCTCCTTGATTTTTAAAATAATAATCATTACTTGTCGTTTTGTTGAAAATTATTTTATCCAAATGAACAAATTACTCTCAATTATTTTAAGCTTTTTTTTTCTCTTCCCCACATTGTTTAGTTGTAAAGAAAAAGAAAAAGATACTCCGGAACTGCCTGAAGTTAATTACAAACAGGAAATGAGAAACTTTGTTCGGGGGATCAGTTCCTATGCTAAAAACATAAGTCCCGGATTTTTAATTATCCCTCAAAACGGGGTCGAACTCGTTACTGTTACCGGCGATTTTATTGGGGAGCCTTATATTGCTTACCTTAATGCCATTGACGGCATTGGTCAGGAAGACTTATTTTTTGGATACAATAATGATGATGAGCCAACGCCTTCTGAAACTTACACTTATTTAATGTATTTCCTCGATTTGGCAAAAGATAATGGGACTGCCATACTTATAACTGATTATTGCAGCACACATACCAATATGGATGAGTCGTATAACAAAAACAATATCAAAGGCTATGCTTCTTTTGCAGCCGACCACAGAGAACTTGACAATATCCCTGATTATCCCTCACAACCCTTTAATGTAAATGCCGAAACCATAAATGAATTATCTGAAATAAAAAATTTTCTCTACCTGATCAATCCATCCTCTTATCAGACAAAACAAGATTTTATCGATGTTATTAAAGCAACTGATTATGACCTGCTGATTTTGGATTGTTTTTTCAATGAGGATGAGTTTACTCCCGAAGAAATTCAACAATTAAAAGATAAAGCAAACGGAAGTAAAAGACTTGTGATCTCATACATGAGCATTGGAGAAGCAGAAGATTACAGGTATTACTGGGAGAATAACTGGCTTACTCACCCACCTGACTGGCTCGCCGGTGAAAACCCCGACTGGGAAGGTAACTACAAAGTAAAAT
This sequence comes from Bacteroidales bacterium, assembly GCA_021107975.1. GTDB lineage: Bacteria > Bacteroidota > Bacteroidia > Bacteroidales > JAADJA01 > JAADJA01. The sequence goes on from JAIORT010000373.1 coordinate 930, forward strand.
ACTGGAACTCCAACTGGCAAAATATTATTTATGGCAATGATAACAGTTATTTAAAAAAAATCATTGATGCCGGTTTTGATGGTGTTTATCTTGATATTATTGATGCGTTTGAATACTTTGAAGGTGAATAAAAATAAAATTTGAAATTACACTTTGAAAAAAAAATACAAATCACAAGCAACCAAAACAATAAATCCCTGTCTTAGAATTAAAAATCATTTAATATTATGACAAAGAGAAAACTTCAAGGATTGAGTATAATAAACAGTCACTCAGGTAAAAAAAAGGTGTACGATACATACATGAAAGCAAACCCTGAAATGGCTGATATGTATCTTGATTTCGTATCAAAGCATACGGGAGTCCAATATATCAGTTGGGATAAAAACAAAAACAGGTTTGTTTGATTATTTCCTATTTCAATAATACCACTTTTCGATTATAATTTATTGCGCCGCTTTTTACCTGCAATATAAAAGTTCCTGATAATTCGGGTAATTTAAACTTTATATCATTATTTGAATGATTGAAAATCCGCTTCGTTAATACCTGTTTACCTGATAAATCAAATAGTATAATTTCAACAGATTTAGCATTTATATCTTTTAAATCAACTATCAAATAATCTGAAGCCGGATTCGGATATATCGTAAACATGTTCTCTCTTGAGTGTGATCCGTTTATGCCGCTTATATCAGGCTTGATCCCGACAACAGCATCATGAAACAAATCGAAGTTATATCCTCCGGCGGTAAGAGTATCTAAATAATAGTAACCATTATATTGCCCCTCCCATCCCCAGTTGAAATGAAAAAATGCAGTATCCTGATAACCATCACAAACAAAAGTATGTCCGTATAAAATTTTATCCTCGCATACAGCTCCGTAAAGCACAGGTATGTTTTGGTCTAATTCGTTTCTCATCAACGCTTTCCAGTCTCCTGTGTACTCATCCCGCCATAAAAACTCAGCTTCTTGCTTATAACCGAAATATTCGGTTAAAGCATACCTGACAGAAGTATCAATTGCTCCTGTCCCATTCGGATAGAACTGTGAATTAATACTAATAGCACAATGGTATAATAATTCAGCGACAGCCTGATTTTCTTCTTCTAAATGATTTCCCATTTCAGTCCAGTTGTAATAAGTATTTTCAAAATCAGCATATACCCAGCCGTAATTCGGATCAGTATATTCGTAAGAACCGGTACCATGTTCCGGATAATTATAATACTTCATAATCTGCCCCATAGCTGTTGCCACACATCCTGTGTAAAGATGTCCGCAAGGACCTTCTTCTTCCTCCGGAAACATGGAATTATAATAACAACCTTGTCCCCAGGTGGTACTTAACAATGGATCGACACTTATAAAACTTTTCGCAGGAATAAAATCCCCGGTTAAATATTTCTTCCATATAAATTTAATTTTTTCGGTTGCCGAAAGTTTATTTTCAATTGCATAAGCTATTTGATCTTCATAGCTTTTTATCCATGCTTCATAAGCCGGTGAAAAATTCTCCCCTGAATAATTTCCTTCAAAAGAATATCCAAGTACAGGATAAACAGCATCATCGGCTGAAATAATTATAAAACCATCATTAATATTAAATACATAAAAAACCGGAAAACTATTTTGTGTTATTGTAAAATCTTCTCCGAAAACAATCTCCGAAGCAGATATTGTTTTTCTCTCTGAGAAAAAATTTTCAGCGACTATTTTCGCCTTACTTTTACTCACTTCTTTTGAACTGCCACTCAAAAACGATAAGAAAAAAAGAATTGAGAAAACTATTCTGACAAAATGCTTCATCTGTTTAAAATTTAGTAATACGTTAACTGTTTGCCACTTATTCGTCAGACCACTTCGCATACTAAAACGCATCCGTATGGACAAGGCAAACGCACAGGACAGTGGTCAGACGAATGTTCAAAATCATCTTTGTTTTAATT
>JAIORT010000680.1 GCA_021107975.1 Bacteroidales bacterium
CTTTTATCCACACATTGAAAACCCGCAATTACTGCAAACCAGGCAGCCTTCCCTGTACATCAAACCGCCTTTGATACTACATTCGGGGCATGCCTGCTTTTTATCAATGGTTCCGTCCGGTACAAATTTCTTTAATGCCCTTACAACACCGTTTTTCCAGGTATTGATAGATTCATTATTAAAATTCAGATGGTCAACCAGTTCGATAGCATAATGTAATGGCATTCCATGCCGGAGGATGCCGGAAATAAGTTTGGCGTAATTCCAGAATTCCTTATTGAACGACCTTGACAAGCCTTCTATGGTTGTTTTATATCCTTCTTTATCTTCAAACCGGAAGTCATAGCGGGCATTTTCGTTTTTGGTCGGTTTATTTCTTATCACCCATCCTTTGGTTACCCAGGTCGGTAAATAAAATCCATCGGCGTTACCTGTAAATATTTCATAAGGTTTGCCATCGAGCAAACCTACAACAGCTATCCATTTATCATAATCGTTCTGGAACCTGACGATTTCAGCTTCTAATTGATTTGGTCTTGTAGGAGCCTTGGTTTCTTTAAATACAGCTTCATCTTCTTTTTTATTGCTGATAAGAACCCCATCGCGCGAGCCTTCCCTGTAAATAGTCATTCCTTTGCAACCGCTTTCCCAGGCTGTCTGGTAAACATTACTAACCAGTTCCTCATTTACATCTGCCGGCAAGTTCATTGTAACACTTATGGAGTGGTCAACCCATTTCTGAACTTCTCCCTGCATCCTTACTTTTTCAACCCAGTCAACGTTGTCGGAGGTGGCTTTATAATAAGGTGATTTTTCGATTAACGGCTGTAATTCTTCATCTGTAAATGCCTTTACTTCTTCAACATCATATCCGTTAACTTTCAGCCACTTCAGGAACTTCGGATGAAATACATTGTATTCTTCCCATGCATCGCCAACATCATCAACAAAAGAAACGTTCACATTTTTATCATTCGGATTTACCTTTCTTCTTCTTCTATAAGATATCTTGTAAACAGGCTCTATTCCTGATGTTGTCTGAGTACAGATACTAACACTTCCGGTTGGTGCAATGGTAAGCAAAGCTATATTTCTTCTGCCCACCCTTTCCATCTTTTCATACACTTTTGGCGCTACTTGCTTTATCCTGCGAATAAATGGATTGTCCTTTTCTCTTTCAATATCAAAAATGGGGAAAGAGCCTCTTTCTTCAGCCAAATCAACAGATGAACGGTAGGCTTCGACAGCTAATAATTTATGCACTTCAACCGAAAAATCAGTGGCTTCTTTAGTTCCATACCTGCTTCCGAGTGCAGCTATCATATCGCCCTCTGCCGTAATACCAATCCCTGTACGCCTGCCCTGCAAAGCTTTCTCACGTATATTCTCCCATAATTTTCTTTCAATACTTTTTATCTCATCATCTTCCGGGTCAGCATTAATTTTGGCAAGAATAGCATCTATTTTTTCAACTTCCAGGTCAATGATATCGTCCATTATTCTCTGGGCATACCTGACGTGATTTGTAAACAGCTCAGAATTAAAGCTGGCTTGTTTTGTAAAAGGTTTTTCTACATAACTGTAAAGATTTAAAGCAATCAGGCGACAGCTATCGTAAGGGCACAATGGAATTTCGCCGCAGGGGTTTGTTGAAAGGGTAGTAAACCCAAAATCGGCATAACAATCGGGAATAGCTTCGCGGGTTACGGTATCCCAGAATAAAACTCCAGGTTCGGCTGATGCCCAGGCATTGTGAATAATTTTATCCCATAGTTTTCGTGCATCAATTTCTTTTGTTACAACCGGATTATCAGAATTGATAGGATATTGTTGTGTGTAAGGTTTATTTTCAATAACAGCTTTCATAAATTCATCATCAATCTTAACCGAAACATTAGCCCCGGTAATTTTACCTTTTCCCATCTTGGCATTGATGAATTTCTCTGAATCGGGATGTTTTATTGAGATTGAAAGCATCAGGGCGCCGCGTCTGCCATCCTGTGCCACTTCCCTTGTTGAGTTAGAATATCTTTCCATAAAAAGAACAATACCGGTTGAGGTAAGGGCACTGTTTTTTACCTGGCTCCCTTCCGGACGAATATGGCTTAAATCATGACCTACTCCTCCTCTGCGTTTCATCAGTTGAACCTGTTCCTGGTCAATTTTCATAATTCCGCCATAAGAATCTGACGAACCTTTATTACCAATAACAAAGCAGTTTGATAATGATGAAATCTGAAAGTCATTTCCTATTCCTGACATTGGACCACCCTGGGGAACAATGTATTTAAAATCTTTTAAAAGCAGATAGATATCATGCTCACTCACGGGGTTTGGATACTTACGCTCAATCCTGGCAATTTCGCGAGCCAGCCGCCAGTGCATATCGTCGGGAGTAAGTTCATAAATATTGCTATCACTATCTTTCAGGGCATATTTATTCATCCATACACTTGCTGCCAGTTCATCTCCCTTAAAATAGACAGTTGACTTCTTCAGTACCTCATCAGTTAAATGTTTTCGTAATACGGGTTTTTCCACTTTTTCTTTTTTAATGGACAAAGCTTCCTTTTTCAGAATACTCAACTCAATCGGTTCAACAGGCATAGCAGGTCGCTGCCTTTTTTCCAGGACTTTATCATAAAAACTTGTATCCTTCTTAACTTCTTGTTTTTCCTCTACATTGGCAAACAGACTTTCATTCATTTTGTTCTATAAATTATTATTGTGGTAAAAAATTTGTAAAATACTGATTTAACGCAAGGTGGAAATTCGAATAGACTTCTTCTTTTGCCGGGCTAAGATACAACACAAAAAAAGGTTATTGCAAATTCATTTATAAACAAAAGGCTGTTGAAAAAATCTTATTGTGTTGAATTC
>JAIORT010000892.1 GCA_021107975.1 Bacteroidales bacterium
TCCCGATATTAAAATATCTCCCGATATTATAAATTGTTCCCAATCTGGGATTAAAGTAATAATAATATAACGTTGATTTTCAGTTGTATTTTCCCTAAAAATGCTTGGGTATGATTTTTGACTTTTGTTTTTGCAATCATAATAAAACTTGAATGTATTTATATCAAAACTAAAACTTCTAATTATGATAAAAGAAAGAGAACAACAAATAAACAACATTTTCGGTGTTTTTGATGTAATATTATCGGCTTTTTCATTTTTATTAGCATATTTAATACGGAATTTAATTTTTGTGTCAGAATTAAGCGCAACAAATGAATACCTGATAATAGGATTATTAATAATTCCAACGTGGTTTATTTTACTAAAATCAGTCCATTTAACCGAAATGCACCGTACCAAAACCTACTCAATGATATTAGCTTCCTATTTAAAAGTTATTGTAATTGGAATGGGCGCTATTTTTCTTTTTGCATTTCTTTTTAAACTGAATAATATTAGCAGGTTGGTTATTTTATTGTTCGGGCTTATTGATCTTATAATGCTGTTTTCGGTGAGGCTGGCAGTATATAGGGCAATGAAATACTTTAGAGTAAAAGGTTACAATTCAAGAAATATTATTGTAATTGCCGATGATTCATCTGAAGAATTTATAAACAAGATTTTAAATAATAAAGAATGGGGATACATATTGAAGCATATTATTACTAATTCAAGCAATCTTTATAAGAAATACAAAGATTTAGTCAGTGTTCATACAGAACGGTTAAATCTCAGAAATATAATAGATAAAGATGTAATTGATGAGGTAATATATTGTAAAAATGAAATTAACCAAAACAGCATAAGAAATATTATTCATGATTGTGAAGAGGTTGGAGTTGTTTTCATGATGCAGTCTCAGCTTTTCAGTACGTCTGCTACCAAAGCGCATTTAAATCATTTCGACGAGATGCCTTTCCTGACATTTGACAATACTCCTTCCGATCATTTTGCATTGAGAGTAAAAAATTCACTTTCCGTTCTTGCGGCATTTTTTATTCTTTTTATATGGTCACCGGTAATGTTTGCTATTGCATTATTAATTAAAGCCACATCCAAAGGACCTGTTTTTTTCAAGCAGAAACGCGTAGGCTTAAGGGGGAGAACTTTCAATATGTTTAAATTCAGAACGATGGTTGATAATGCCGAAGAATTAAAAACTCAGCTATTAGACGCTAACGAAGCAGATGGCCCGGTTTTTAAGATAAAAAATGATCCCCGTATAACAAAGATTGGAAAAATTTTACGTAAAACCGGACTTGATGAACTTCCGCAATTCATCAATGTGTTAATTGGCGATATGAGTATGGTAGGTCCAAGACCACCAATTCCTTCAGAAGTTAAACAATACAAAAGATGGCAGCGACGAAGACTTTCGATGAAACCTGGAATTACTTGTACATGGCAAGTTAAACCTGACAGAAATAATATTTCTTTTGATGAATGGATGAAAATGGATTTGCAATATATTGATAATTGGTCGAATAAACTGGATATGGTACTCTTTTTTAAAACAATTAGTACAGTATTAAAGGGTAGCGGGTCTTAAAATATAACTCAAAAAAACAAGGATAAGGTTATTAATCGGTTTTTAATTTTTGTAACATTAAATTTAATGCTAAATTTGTACCTAATTAGTGATTAGGTACTTTTTTTATAACATTAAATTTTTAAATTAGTGATTAAATTTAAAATTAATAAAAATCATATTTATTTTCTGCTATTATTATTTATAATATCTTCCTGTGTTCCCAAAAAGAAGCTACTGTATTTAAAAGAGCAAAAAAAGAATAAAATTCAGGACGAATACACAAATATCCGTCCTCAAAAGACTATTCAACCTTTTGATAACATATATATTAAAGTATCAAGTATTGATGAAAAAACCGCAAATATTTTTAGTAATCAAGGCAGGATGGCATCTTCAACAGATATCAATCTGATAAGCTATACAGTAAATCAATCAGGATATATTAATTTTCCTTTTGTAGGTGAGATTTATGTAAAAGGTTTGACACTGCAAGAAGCTCAGCAAAAAGTTGAAGCCGATGTTAGCGAGTATTTAACTAATATTTCGATAACTGTTAAATTTGTCAATAATACTGTTGCCGTTTTAGGAGAAGTAATAAGACCTGGTGAATATCCGTTTTACAGGGATCAGATAACAATATTTCAGGCTTTAAGTTATGCCGGTGGTTTTACCGATTATGGAGATAAACAAAAAGTTATTTTAATCAGGGAAGCAAGGAATAAAATAAATTACCATTATATAGATTTAACTGATAAAAATATAGTTTCTTCAGATTTTTATTATATTATTCCTAATGATGTGATTGTTGTAAAACCAATAAATGTCAAGTTCAGGAACTTGAGCCTCGTTAACTTGCCCATTTTCTTAACTACGATCACAACACTTATAACCATATATCTTTTGTTTTACAGGCAAAATTAAGATTAGAAACAGTGGAAGCATCAGAAGAAATATTTCAGCAAAAAACCGATTTTAAAGAAATAATAAAAAAAATACTACGATATAAGTACTATTTTGTATTTACAGTTGTATTAGCGCTTGCAATAGCTTTTGTATTTAACAAATACAGCGATCGTAAATATATAAACAACACATCATTATTAATTTCAGAAGAACAAAACACCTCGTTTATGAGTTCTAATGATGTTATGCAAGGGTTTGGATTATTTGCAGGCATAGAGAATGTTGAAAATGAACTGGCAATTCTTAGATCGTTTTCAGTTATTAATCAAACTATTCAGGAATTGAATCTTGAAGTAACTTATATGAGCGAAAAA
>JAIORT010000268.1 GCA_021107975.1 Bacteroidales bacterium
GGTTTAAACCCTATGCTATGGAGCTATAAAGCTATGGCGCGAATCTATTGCTAGTAATAGGTTACCTTAGATTAAAAAAACAATAATAATATGCAAAGTTTTTCAGCTATCTGGATACATATAATTTGGTCAACAAAGAACAGGGAGCCGTTAATTACAAAAAAATTGAAATATAAATTATATGATAAAATACGTATGATATCAGAGGATAGGGATTATTATCTTGATCATATAAATGGCATTGAAGATCATATTCATTGTTTGTTTTCATTAAAACCAAAATTCTCTGTGAGTGAAGTAGCAAAAAATGTTAAAGGTGCATCATCGTTTTGGGTTAATGAAAATAAAATCATAGATGAGTATTTTGATTGGCAAAATGGATTTTCCGCTTTTTCCGTAAGCCCGTCTCATGTTAATAGAGTACGAAATTATATTAGAAATCAGGAAAAACACCATACAGAAATAAATTATACAGATGAAATTAGAAAATTGAAAGGATTATCAGAGTTATAGCTTGTTTGCTTATTTGCATAGCATAGGGTTTAAACCCTATGCTATATAGCTATGGAGCCCCAAATAGCATAGCGTAGGATTTAAACCCTACGCTATGAAGCAAATAAGGTAATAATTAAAAAAATTGAAATTTAGTTTTAAAATTTATAATTTTATTGTTTATGCAATCAATCTGCTTTTATTTCCAGGTTCATCAGCCGTTCCGGCTCAGGACTTACAGGTTTTTCGATATGGGCGTGAATCATCATTATTATGATGAATTTCAGAATAAATCAATTGTCCGGAGAATTGCCCAAAAGTGTTATTTGCCGGCAAATGAGTTAATACTTGAGCTTATTAAAAAGTATGGTTCGGATTTTAAGGTTAGCTTTTCAATATCAGGATTGGCAATCGAGCAATTCGAAATGTATGCGCCCGAAGTACTCAAAAGTTTTAAGGCATTAGCCAAAACCGGCAACGTTGAATTTCTTACGGAAACTTATGCCCATTCATTGGCATCACTGAAAAGTAAAGAAGAATTCAAAAGACAGGTTGACCTTCACAGTAAAAAAATAGAGGAACTTTTCGGACAAAAACCGGTTACCTTCAGAAACACAGAGTTAATATATTCGGATGATATAGGGGAGATGGTGGCAGAAATGGGTTATAAAACTATGCTGACCGAAGGTGCTAAACATGTTTTGGGTTGGAAAAGCCCGAATTTCCTTTATCGTCATGCAAGCAATCCGGAACTTAAACTTTTATTAAAAAATTACCGGCTGAGCGATGATATTGCTTTCCGTTTTTCGGACCAGGGATGGGCTGAGTATCCGGTAACAGCAGAAAAATATGCGGGGTGGCTGAAAAATGTTGATCCTGAACAGCAGGTTGTGAATCTTTTTATCGACTACGAAACCTTTGGAGAACATCAATGGGCGGATACAGGTATTTTTGAATTTATAAAGGCATTGCCGGGTAAAGTGCTTTCTGAAACTGATTTTAAATTCAGAACACCGAAAGAAGTCGCTGCAAAATTAAACCCTGCCGGTGAAATTCATGTGCCATATCCTATATCATGGGCTGATGAAGAAAGAGACCTGACTGCCTGGCTGGGAAATGAATTGCAGGATGAAGCTTTTGAGAAACTTTATTCTGTGGAAGCTAAGGTTAAATCATGTGATGATAAAGAAATCATACGCGACTGGAATTACCTTCAAGCCAGCGATCATTTTTATTATATGTGCACCAAGTGGTTCTCCGATGGCGATGTACACCGTTATTTCAATCCATATCCATCGCCTTATGAAGCATTTATAAATTATATGAATGTACTTTCCGATTTTATGATCAGGGTGGATGAAAAATACAAACCGGATATGTTTGATAAAGTAAAAGAAAAAGGGAAAAAGGCTGAGGCTAAGGCTAAGGCTAAAGTAAAGGAAACATGGGATGATGTAAAAGATTATACTTTGGATGATATTGTAAAGATGTCGAATGCGAAGGTAAAGCAGTTGATAAAGAAAATTGACCCTGAAGAAATGGCGCATGTTTTAAAGGATGCCGGTGATGAAGTGAGGGAGAAGATAATCCCGAATATGACAAAAACTGCTAAGAAGCAGTATGAGAAGTTAGAGAAGGAAATTAAAAAAGTGAAGAAATCGGATTTGAAAAAAGTGAAAAACAAAATAGAGGATGAGTTGAGGAGGATTTGGAATTAAATATTTTCTAATATTTCCATTATTCCTTTTTTGAGAATAGGGATGTCGTTTTGTATTATATCCCAAACAACTTTAGCGTCAACACCGAAATATTCATGAATTAAGATGTTTCTTAACCTAACAATTTGTCGCCATTGAATATTTGGATATAATGTTTTTATTTCATCGGAGATACGATTTGATGCCTCACCAATAATTTCAAGTTGCTTAATGGATGCAAACCTAATAATCGAAGTCTTTTTGAATTTTTCGAAATTGGCATTTTTATTATAAAACTCTATCTCCTCAATAGCGTCAATGATATGTAATACCCTAGCTTTATCACCAAGTTTATCTTTCATAGATTAATATCTTTTCATTTTCAATATAAGGTTGAATGTGCTTAGAAAGTCCTTTGGTTGAAACTAGGTCAACTTTACTATTAAGTAAATCCTGGAGGTCCAATTGCATCTGTACAAATTCCAATCCGATAGGTTTGGAATAATCAAGTTCTATCAGAATATCAATATCACTGTCTTTATATGCCTGATTTCTGGCAACTGAACCAAAAAGAAATGCATTTAAGACCGGTTTTTTTTCAAAGTATTCTTTGATGAGTTTTATTTTTTGTTCGTCCAGATACATAAATGTATTATTA
>JAIORT010000168.1 GCA_021107975.1 Bacteroidales bacterium
TGTTGCCAGGCGTTTTCGAAGCAGAGATCCATTTCTCAACAACTCCGAATGTTGGTTCACCGGTTGTTGCAGTAACTCTGACAGTTGAAGGATTAATCCCGCCGATCAACCTTGCGGGTTCTTATGACTGTACTGATGTTAGTTTAACCTGGGAGATGCCCACAGGCGGTAACCCTGATAGCTGGAATGTATATCGCGATGGGACACTTCTCGATAATGTAACAGTTATGGCATACACCGATCCTATGGTTGATCCTGAAGTTGAGTATTGCTATCATATCACGGCTGTTTATGCCGGTGAAGAGTCAATGCCAACAGATGATTTCTGCATTACTGTTCCAACACCGGATGACCTTGAACCATTGAACCTTGAGGGATTTGCGGATATGCCTGACGAAAATGATGTAACTCTAACATGGGATGCTCCGGCTGCTTGTCTTGCCCCGGATGGATATAATGTTTTCCGTGATGGTTCTCAGGTTAATACATCATTGGTAACCGAACTCACTTATGTTGATCTTGCTTTAACTGCGGGATTCTATGAATATTATGTAGTTGCTGTATATTACTTCGGTGAATCAGCTTCGTCTAATCCGGCTTATGTATTAATTACAGGCATTGAGGAACCGGATGCTGATATGTTCCGGATCTTCCCGAATCCTGCCACAGACCTTGTAAATGTTAATTCAACGTATGAGATTAAGACCATTCAGGTTCTTAATAATATTGGTCAGGTAGTAATTGATGAAGAAGTTAATACTATGAATTATAAGTTCAATGTATCTACATTCGAACGCGGTATTTACTACATCAAACTTGATACTGACGAAGGTCAGGTGATAAGGAAGATTGCAGTTAAATAAATTACACTGCTACTAACCGTCAAACCGTCTGCCTGAAGGCGAGGCAGTATCAAAGCGGTCAAAGACGGATAAAAAAAAAGAGGCTGGCTATATTAGTCAGCCTCTTTTTTTTGCTCTCAAATTTGAATTCATTGATGAAATGTTGTATATTTACAGGTTCAAAAAAATCCTGAAATAGTTAAATCCATGAAAAAAACATTTGTTATTTCAACGATTATTTTATCCTGCCTTTTTATGGTTAGGATATCAACGGCTCAAACCGGCAGCCTTGAAGGCACTGTCTCTTGTAGTAATGGACAGCCGATTGAAGGTGCCATAATTGATGTGGGTGGAATTTTTTATGATACAACCGATGCAAACGGCTATTATGAATTTCCCGGTTTACCGGTTGGAACCTGGGATGTAACCTGTATTATCGAAGGATATGACCCTTTTATAAATATGGTGGAAATTTATGAAAACCAAACTGCCACAAGTGATTTTAGTGTACCCTGCCCCGAATTTGTTGTTGACCCGTTGAATATTCAAGTTACACTCGAACCTAATGCAACAACATCCGAAACAATCACCCTTTCCAATCCCGGACAGGGAAGTGTGGATTGGTCTGCCAACCTGGAGATATTGACCAATAATGCTACGGAAGATTTCCTTGATGTGCAGTTCCAGTTACCTTTAAGCCCCGGAAGCGGTGAAACGGGCGTTGAATGCGACGGAGATTATTTTTATACAACTATGCCTTTTACGCAAAATTTTAACAAGTATGCACCGGACGGAACTTTTATCGAATCTTTTGCCCTAACCGGTGTTCCCGGAATATATGACCTGGCTTACGACGGAAATTATTTTTACGGAGGTAATGGATCAACCACAGTATTTGAGATGGATTTTAATCAACAGGTTTTAATCAGTACAATAAATGCTCCGCAAAATGTCAGAGCTATCGCTTATAACGACACGGAGGATATATTTTACGGTTACAGTTGGGGTGGAGATATTATTGCTTTCGACCGGAATGGCATGTTAATCTCTGCCAGTCCGTTAGGTCCAGATGTTACTTCATTCAGCGGTTTTGCTTATGATGATGTTTCCGCCGGCAGTCCTTATCTTTGGGGATACGGAATGGTTGGAACCAATCCGAACGTACTTGTACAACTTGATTTACCCTACATGCAGGGAACAGGGTTTATGGTATGCCTGGATTCTTTGTTACCTGAACCTTTAACTAACGGAGCCGGAGGATTATTTACACATCCTGATATTATTCCCGGCGGATACTGGACAATTGGAGGAGTGGTACAGGGCGAATGGCTCTGGGGGCTTGAACTGGGTGAATATACTGATGATTGGATTTCCATTGATCCGGTATCTGGAAATTTAGAGCCTGGCGAATCAGGGGAAATGACTGTGTATTTTGATGCAGATGGTCTCTTCCCATGGACTTATGAAGCGGAAATACATTTTACAACTTTACCCAATGCAGGATCACCTGTTGTTGATGTTTCAATGAGTATAGAAGGAGAACCCGGTGTTGGGGATTTACTGGCAGAAGTAAGTTGTGTTGATATAATCCTTGACTGGGAAACAATACCTCCAGAATTATCTGTTGACAGTTTTCACGTTTATAAAGATAGTCTATTGATTGCAACAACCTTTGATACCTATTATATTGATTCTTTAAATTTTCCTGAAATTGAATATTCTTATTATGCAACCGGGTATTTTTTTAATGGATGGGAGTCTTATCCCACAAATATTGTAAATGTAACTGTTCCTTTGCCTGACAGTCTCGAACCCCAAAACCTTAACTATACATTATCAGGCGACACATTGACTTTATTTTGGAATTCCCCGGCTGCATGTATTGATCCTTTTGGTTATAACATTTATCGTAATTATACATTACTCGGATTTATTACGGATACAACTTTTACCGACTTTTTTGGCTATTACGAATATTGTGTAACGGCAGTTTATTATTTCG
>JAIORT010000943.1 GCA_021107975.1 Bacteroidales bacterium
ATTGGTTAATCCCAAATTTGGTTTATTGGCATTTACTCTTTGATAAATTACTTCTGCTGCTGTTTGTCCGTGAGCAGCCCAGTGCATTTTATTTTGTATGGTTTTAAAAAACAGGATAGAGCTTTCTGCATTTGGGTCATAATCAATGCTGGTTGCATATATATCCAATACTTTCCGCCAAAAAACTTTTTCGGACGAACGTATATCTCTGATTCTGGCTAAAAGTTCATCAAAATAATTACCCCCGCCTGCTTGTTTAAGCAGTTCGTCATTCATTGTAAAACCTTTTACAATATACTCTCTTAAACGAGCGGTAGCCCACTGTCTAAACTTTGTACCCTGCAAACTTTTTACTCTGTAACCAACCGAAATAATTACATCCAGATTGTAATATCTAACCTCTTTTGTTTGCGTTTTTTCTTGTATGGCACCATGTTGAGTGGTGTGTCGGAAATTCCGACATACCAGTTCTTCATTGAGTTCCCCCTCTTTAAAAATATTTCTAATATGTTCTGTAATGGTTGTTCGTCCTTTAGCAAACAATGTAGCCATTTGAGCTTGCGTCAGCCAAACCGTTTCATTTTCCAGACGGGTTTCAATTTTAGTTGTACCGTCTTCGGTTTGATATATAATGATGTTAGTATCTTTCATAGCTTGCTTTTTTAAAAAGGTGTGTCAATATTTAATTCTTTACAAAAAGCTATCAATTCAAATTTTCAATTCATGTACGTTTCTATCTAATTACTCTGTTTTTCTTTGCCTTGTTGCTAACTTTAAATATATAGGTTTCAAAGTATAACAAGTAAAAACAGGTTCTCGTTGAAAAGATTACTCATACCTCAATGATTCAATCGGGTCGAGCCTGGCGGCTTTGGTAGCGGGGAAATAACCTGAAATAACAGCAACAAAGAAACAAAGCACAACACCCACAACTATCCATGCCCAGGGGACTATAAAACTGCTGCCAATAACCATGGAGAGAATATTTCCGATGCCAATTCCAAAAATGATCCCGACTATTCCTCCTATTTGAGCTATGACGATAGCCTCTGCTAAAAATTGATTTTTAATAGTTCGTTTTGTAGCTCCGGCAGCTTTTCTAATGCCTATCTCCCTTGTCCTTTCGGTTACCGATACAAGCATAATATTCATTAAACCTATTGCGGCACCAATTAAAGTAATAATGCCAATAAAAACTGCGGCATATCTGATATATTTCAGATTTTCCAAAAACATCTCCACTAATCTGTCGCTTTTGGTGATCTCAAAATCATTATCTTCACCTAAGGGAGTACCCCTGATTATACGGAACAAACCGGTGGCTTCACCAATGGCAGCATCCATCAATTCAGGATCCTTTGCCATCACATTAATAGTATAAGATCTGTTTGGTCTGGAAAAATACTGCCTCACATTATTAATCGCGAGGATACAACTCCTGTCGCCTGAAAATCCTATGCTTGAGCCTTTTTCTTCCAAAACTCCTATTACCCTGTATTTCCCTGGTCCGATAGTGATAATTTTTCCTATTGGATTTATATTACTCTTAAAAAGTTTTTTTTCCAGTTCGCTTCCGATGATTGTTACATTAGCGCCGTAATACACCTCGTTCGGTGTAAAGTTCCTTCCTCTTGAAAGTTCATTGCCGGAAGTAACAAGATAATTTTCATCAGTGCCAATTACACCTATATTCGGATTAGTTTTCTCCGATTCATATTTTAAGGTGGCTATACTTGTTGCACGAGTATGTACTGAAGTATGGGTTGGAAAATCAAATTGTTCCTTAAATGATATGGCTT
Source organism: Bacteroidales bacterium (assembly GCA_021107975.1). GTDB lineage: Bacteria > Bacteroidota > Bacteroidia > Bacteroidales > JAADJA01 > JAADJA01. The sequence continues at coordinate 1,800 of JAIORT010000943.1, forward strand.
CATCATAGGATATAGGCTCATAATTACGTGCTCTGTGCACCTCGTTACCAATCTGTATCCTCATCGATCTGTTTTTAATAGTAAAAGTATTTGCTCCCATCATCGTAAAGTTCTCGGTAAGGTAGTATTCAATTGCATCAATGGAAGTCAATATTCCTACTAATGCCATAATCCCAAAAGCAATAATAAGCACGGTAAGAATCGTCCTGAGTAAATGATTTTTAATGGATTCAAGGGATATCCGTATGTTTTCAACTATCAATCCTGTCATATAAATTAAATTGGATGAATATTTCAAACAAAGATATTAAATATTTAACAGAACATTTGATATGAAATATTTATATGATGTAAAAATTACATCCAAACATTAGAAAAGGAAAAATACTGAAGAAATAAAAAAAGACCACAAAACAACCGAAATGCTCATATATACCAACATATTGTGTTTTTTTGAATAGTATTTTTGAGCAAGAAAAGCTCCGATAGGAATTGATAGTAAAACCGGCGTAAGAATAATAATTCCGAAGAAGCCGTATTTATTCCGTATTTTAATGATTAATTTATTTCGTCTTGTAAAAACTTTTTTTGCCTGGGGTTTGCGGTTTAATATTTTCTTTGCTTTTTCAACTTTTTCGCCGGTGAAATAAGAAAAAACAACCGGGCTATAATTATTATATTGTTTAATAAGCCATTTACTCATGTAATAGAAAAACAGGAAACCCAGAATACCGCCAACTGTTGTAAAAATAACCGTTTGAAAATAGTTAAAACCATAGCCGATTGAGATCAGGGGAGCAAGAATAAATTTAATTCCACTAACAATCACTACCTGAATTAGTTTTAAAGCCGGTAATCCCACAAAAAATTCAATCATAATTCTTTTTTGTTTTTCTTCAGTGTGAATTTAAAATTAATAACTGATATTCAGTTTAACAATGTTTGTACCAATTAATTAAATTACAAATAATGAGTTGTTTAAGATTACTTATTATTATTTTGATTATCCGATTCCGTATAATAATAAGCCAA
>JAIORT010000434.1 GCA_021107975.1 Bacteroidales bacterium
ACAAAAGTTAATTTGTATTTACCGGAAAAGGATAATATTGAAATCACTATCCGGGATATATTAGGAAGGGAATTGGCACAATATAAAAATACATTAAACAGCGGCAATCATTCCTTTGCTTTTTATTCTGGTAGCGAAAAGTATTATTTGCTTACTGTAACCGGAAAACAAACAAGCAAAACTATTAAAATGCTGAATGTAAATAACAATACAACTTATGGGGGAAAATGCAAAATAGTTTACTGTGGATATGAAGATAAAAAGATTGTTTTTAAATCTCAAAAAGCAATTACTAATTTTGTATTTAGCCTTGGAGATTCATTGCAATTTATTGCTTTTACAGATGTTGAAGTAACGCAAATGAGTGAAACCCCACTGAACAGTCAAAATTACACATTTCAGTTTGAAGATTGGGATCCATGCCCCGGAATGTCAACAGTAACCGACATTGACGGCAACATTTACAACACCGTTCAAATTGGCTCACAATGCTGGATGAAGAAAAAACTTAAAACTACCACTTACCAAAACGGCACTGCAATACCAAATGTTACAGATACCAGTGCCTGGTCGAATCTCACTACAGGTGCTTATGCATGGTACGATAACGATATTTCCTGGAAAGACTCGTATGGTGCATTGTACAACTGGTTTGCCGTAGATGACGATAACGGTCTGTGCCCTACCGGCTGGCATATTCCAAATGAATCTGACTGGACAGTCCTGGGTAACTTTATTGGGGGATTTGGCTGGCCACATGCAAATGAGCTAAGATCGTGCAGGGAATATGATTCACCTTATGGAGGATATTGCAATACTATATCACATCCCCGGTGGGCGATAAACAACTATAGTCCCAATCATGGCACTGACGATTGGGGGTTCTCAGCTCTTCCGGGTGGCTGGCGTATCACCGATGGTACATTCGGCCTCCATACAACCAGGGGTTTCTTCTGGACCTCTAGCCCGCATACTTCAACCGATGCCTGGTACTATGACTTTTCCTATTATATTGGTTATGTAATTGTGTACTATACCGATAAGCAGAGTGGGATGTCGGTGCGGTGTATCAGGGATTAAAAGTCGTCAAGACAAATAATTTGTAAGTTTTAAAATACTGGAATCAACATAAAAAAATAAATCATCATGAAAAATCTCATTCTAATTAACTTTTTAGTTTTGTTTTTAATTACTTTTTTAACAGGTCAGGTAATTTCCGATTTTGAAATTGAAGATGATACCGAAAATTGGCATTCCGAAGGTGATGGCAATTATGGCTGGGAAGCAGGCACAGGAAACCCCGGTGGGTGTTTCCGTGTAAATGATTATGCCACAGGTGATATGAACCGTGCTTATGCGCCGGTAAAATTTCTCGGTGACTGGTCATCCGCTACAACAAGTGATTCTATATCTGCTGACATATTATTGTATGACATGGGTGGAGGGTATGTAAATCCTAATTTTGTATTCAGGATTGTTGGTCCGGGAGGTTCTGCTATAGCATTATATGATCCTTTTCCTACGCCACCGCATAATATGTGGATCACCTATTCTGTAAACCTGATCGAAAATGATTGGGATGTTGAATATGGCACATGGGCTGATATTCTTCAACATGTTACCACATTTATCGTTACAATGGAATATATAAGTGGTGATGAATATAACCTGCTGGACAATGTAACGCTTTCTTTTACACCAATTGCAGTTCCTATTACCCCTGTTATATGTTCCGGTTTTGAAAGCGGCTTATTTGAAGGATGGTCGGTAATTAGCACCGGAGGGGCTTCAATAGCAAGTACCGGTGGTAATCCTGGGAAATATCTTAAAATCAATGATGGCAGTGGGAATTCAATAGCTGTACCTTCATCCATCTATCATGGAGATTGGACATTACTTGATGGCCATAATGCAGAGATCCATATCGACTATCTAATTACAGATATTGACGGGCCATTATATTTGCATGATTTTTTTGTAAAAATTGCAGGTCCGGGGGGCGAAGCAACATATCCCATTGATAACAGTATTGAGTTAGCTTTTAACAAATGGCATTCATTCGGTATCCCAATTGAGCAAGCAGGCTGGACAATAGTAAGTGGCGACTGGAATTCATTGATTGATTTTGTGGACGACATCCAAATTGTTGCCGAATTTATCACTGGGGATGAAACCGTTGGGATTGATAATTTCTGTATTTCAGATTTACCTCCTGTAACTGATTTTATGGCTGAAAAGACATTTGTCTTTTTGGGCGACACAGTGCAGTTTTTCGATCAAACAACATCAGCACCGCAAACATGGGACTGGGATTTTGGCGATTCCGGCTCAAGCACAGAAGTTAATCCTTCTCATCAATATATGGCTCCGGGATTGTACACAGTATCTTTAACTACTACAAACCACTTCGGTAACAGCACGGAAACAAAAACAGAATACATTGAAGTATATCCGGTTGACCAGTGTTTGAAGTTTGAAGATGATTTTGATGACAATATTATTCATCAAGCCTGGTCATTTAAAAATGGTACCTGGGGCGAAACATCTGAATTGATGAGGCAATCTTCGAATCATTATGTGACCGGTAATTACTTGGAAGGCTGTTTTGCCATTACAGGCAGTTTATTGTGGGAGGAATATGTTGTTTCTTGCGATTTCAGGTCAACCGACAATGACATAATTGGTTTTGTGTTTAATTACCAGGATGAACAAAATATGTATATGTTCAGATGGAGGCTGAATCCTTTATACAGATCACTTTTTAAATATGAAAACGGAATTGAAACAGAACTTGCAACTGATAATGTCGGATATATT
>JAIORT010000128.1 GCA_021107975.1 Bacteroidales bacterium
TTTTATTGTTCGCATTTGTACAAAAATTGAACGCTGACGAACATTGTTAATAAATGTTAAAACATTCACCTCTTTTAACATTCTGTTAATCTGATTTTTAAAATTAATGGCATAAATTTGGAGAATCAGGATAATACGCCGGATTATTGTGATTTAATAATAAGTGCACTCTAAAAAGACCTGACAGGTTTGAACTACAAATATGTATAAAAATTTTAAATCTAACAAGCAGTCAATTAACAGACCTGACAGGTTTGACCTGCAAATATGTTTAAAAATTGTAAATCTGTCAAGCAGTCAATTAATAAAACCTGTCAGGTCTTAATATTATGGGAATGGATAAAGTAATAGAAAAGAAAAAATGGACCACGAAGAAAATATTAAATATCGCGGGGATTAGCGTTTTTGTAATATTTATTCTTTACCTCCTTTTCTTTAGAGATAAGAGAAGTAAATTGTATGTTGATAAATCACAGATCACCGTAGCAACTGTTCTCGCTGATAAATTCCAGGAATTCATCCCGGTTGACGGAGTGGTTTTTCCGAGGAATACCATTTATATTGACGCGGTTCAGGGCGGTATTGTAGAAAAGGTTTATGTTGAAGACGGAGCCTTATTGAAAAAAGGCGATACCATCCTAAAACTTTCCAATGCTAATATGGAGCTTAGTTTTATGGAGCAGGAAACCAGGATTTATGAAGCTATCAACAATCTGCAAAACACCAAGATTGGTCTGGAGCAAAATAAATTTATCAGGCAGAAAGAAATTGTTCAGCTTGAGTATGAAATAGACATGACAAACCACGATTTTGAGAGGAAAAAAAAGTTATACGACGAAAATGTGATTTCCATTAAAGAGTTCGAAGATGCGAAACGGGAGTATGATTTTACAGTTAAACAACTGCACATTTCTCTTCAGTTAAAGAAACTCGATTCGGTTTCAGCAGTTAATCGCAGCCGCCAGATCAATGCCACGATGGACAGGATGGGAAACAATCTTAAACTATTGCGAACCAATCTTGAAAACCTTTATATTAAGTCACCCACTGATGGACAGTTATCATCATTCAGTGCAGAGATAGGTGAGACAAAATCTGCCGGGGAACATCTGGGACAGATCGACATGAAGGATGGATATAAACTAAGGGCAAACATTGATGAACGATATATTTCAAGAGTGTTTATAGGACAGGATGCGGAATTTGATTTTGCCGGGAAAACGTATTTCCTGAATATCGGTAAAATTTATACTGACGTTACTAACGGTTCATTCCAGGTAGATTTGTTTTTTGACGGGGAGGAACCCGGTCAGATCAAACGGGGTCAGACACTTCAGCTCAGACTCAAGTTCAGCAGTGCGCAGGATGCAATTATTGTTAAGCGCGGAGGCTTTTTCCAGGAAACCGGCGGTAACTGGATTTACATAGTTGATGCAACAGAAGATTTTGCTACAAAGCGTAAAATAAGAATTGGCAGACAGAATACAAATTTCTATGAAGTCATGGAAGGATTGGAACCGGGCGAAAAAGTGATAGTTTCATCTTACGATGCTTTTGGTGGGAAAGATAAGCTGGTGTTTAAATAGCGTGAGACCTAACAGGTTTTCTTAATTAATTGCTGCCTGGTAAATAATTTTTGAGAACATTACCAAATTAAACCTGTTAGGTCTTTTTGGGCAGGAAACGATTTGAATTTGCAGAACTACTACGTGCAGCAGGAATGAGTATATCTAACAATAATCTTAAACATATATAATCATGATTAAAACAGAAAACCTAACAAAAATTTTCAGAACGGATGAAGTGGAAACCACTGCATTAAACAAAGTAACTTTTGAAGTTAAACAGGGCGAATTTGTTGCGATAATGGGTCCTTCGGGATGTGGCAAATCGACCCTTTTAAACATTTTGGGATTGCTTGATAATCCTTCTAATGGAACATACTATTTCTTCGACAATGAAGTATCGAAGCTTTCGGAAAAACAAAGAGCAAAATTCAGAAAAGGGAATATCGGCTTTGTCTTTCAGAACTTTAACCTAATTGATGAGTTAACTGTTTTCGAAAATGTCGAGTTGCCACTTATTTACCTCGGAATGAAATCATCCGAAAGGAAAAAACAGGTAGAGGGGGTGCTTGAGCAAATGAAAATCATTCACCGTAAAAAGCACTTCCCATTACAATTATCGGGCGGGCAGCAACAGAGGGTTGCCGTTGCCAGGGCTGTGGTAGCCAACCCGAAACTTATTTTGGCAGATGAGCCTACGGGAAATCTTGATTCAGCCCACGGTGAAGAGGTTATGAATCTATTGGAAGAATTAAACCAGAAGGGAACTACCCTGATAATTGTTACACACTCTCAGCGGGATGCCGATTATGGTCAGAGAATTGTGCGTTTGTTTGATGGTCAAATTATTAATGAGAATATTAAAGGCAAAATTAATACTGTAAAAATTTGAGGATGGGTGGAGAATCGTTAGTAAGATTTATTTCAGACACGAGGAGAAGAAATAGACCATGGATGCCGGTTGCTTTGTTTATCCTATAACCATTAACTAATAACAATTAACCCTTAACATATAACTCTTAACAAATAACCCAAAAACCATGAGAGAAGTAGTAATATTAATTCCCGAAATCGAACCCGAACAAAATGTTGAAATTGAAGTAAGCATTAACGGGAAAAAGAGAACCATTAATTACAAGGTCGAGCTTTTAAACTGGGAAAAAAATGAAGTTCCTCCAAAAGACAAAGTTACCGTATTGAGGCATTTTATTAGTGAAAAAGAAAAGGACTGGGAG
>JAIORT010000239.1 GCA_021107975.1 Bacteroidales bacterium
TGATTTTGGATTTATAACATTAAATATTAAATATTGAACTTTAAACTGTTAATAATATTATTTGTTTTTGTTTCCGGATTTATCGTTGGCTGTGGCGAAAAAAATGATCCGGCACCTGAACCGGAAAAAAACGGAAAGATTGTACTATCATTCAGTCATCTGATTGATGGCGAACCTATTCAATTTGATACCATAATCTATGTGAATGAAGCGGGAAACCCATATCTCGTCAACGAGATTCAGTATTTCATTTCGGATGTTACTCTTTATCAAAACAATGGCAATGAAATATTAATTGACGACTGGAAGGATATTCATTATGTTGACACCGACCTTCCCTATACATGGACATGGGAAGTGTATGATAAAATACCGGAAGGGGTATATGATTCTGTCTCTTTTACTTATGGTTTTTCCGAAGAGAAAAACATTTCGTTTATGTTTGTTAATCCGCCGGAACGGGATATGTTTTGGCCCGAATTCCTGGGAGGTGGTTTTCATTATATGAAACTAAACGGAAAATGGTTAGAGGCTGGTCAGTCAACGCAAAACACACCTTTCGATTTTCACCTTGGTATCGGACAAATTTATTACAGCTATCCCGATTCTATTACCGGTTTTATCCATAACAATTTCAGAGTGTCGTTACCGAACTCAGGGTTTACAATTACAACCGGGCAAACTAAGGAGATTGAAATAATAATGAACGTAGAAAATTGGTTTAAAGACCCGTTTATATACAATCATGATATTTGGAAAGGATATATTATGCAAAACCAGGATGCCATGCAAATAGTAAAAGAAAACGGGCATAATGTTTTTTCGATAGTTACGGGACAGGGTTCGTGATTGATTCTTGACACAAATTACACGAATTAACACGAATAGATTTTTATCTATCTTAAAACCTCTTGTGTCTCGATTCGCAGACGGGTTAACTTTGTGTCGCTTGGTTCTTTTGTCTTGGTTCTTTTGTCTTGGTTCTTGATTCTAAATTTTATATAATGAAAAAAAACTTATTAATTTTGATAATCGGCAGCTTGTTAATAGCATATTCCTGTAAGGAAGATGATGATGTTCCTCCTGTTATTACTATGAATCCGCCCGACACGTTGAATCATATACTTAACGAGCCTTATGTGGATAAAGGAGCGACTGCACAAGATGAAACTGAAGGAAATATCAGCTCGGAGATATACATTGAAAACACTGTTGATGAAAATAAGCTCGGAACATATACGGTAACTTATAAAGTGGTTGACGAAGCCGGGAATGAGGCTGAACCTGCCGTTAGAATTGTTAGAGTTATCAATCTGGGATGGGTTTATATGGGCAACTACTCAGTAACTGAAAGCCAGGTATATCCTGATAATAACACCTGTCAATATGAAATAGTTGTTGGTGCTGATTCTACTGTTAATTACCGCATACTATTTCCTGATTTTGTTTGTAATTTCGGTCAAGAAGTTTATGCCGATGTAAGTGATTCAATTATTGTGGTTCCTTTTCAGATAATAGATGATTCTCTTTCAGCAATAACTTTACAAGGAACAGGAACAATTAATGACAGCATTATTTCAATTGAATACACAAGAAAAACTGATACTCTTACTTCATTGTGGAAAGCTGAATTTATTAGGTTATAATGAAAAACAATTTGTCTAACGGCATAGTATTCTTATTTATTCTTCTCGTATCGGCTTGCCAGACTCCTGATGAGCCGGAACCGAAGCCGGTATATCAGACCACGCCTTATGAAATTGAAATACCACCGGGTTTCCCTACCGATTTAAACATACCTGATGATAATCCGATGACTGTTGAAGGAATTGAATTGGGGAGATATTTATTTTACGACGGAAGAATGTCGGGAAGGACACACGCCGATTCACTTATGAGTTGTGCAACCTGCCATATTCAGGCAAAATCCTTTGAATGTGGAATCGACCATCCCGAATATATTGGAGGTTTTACGCACGGCATAACAGGTAAGCCAACTCATCATGTTATGTTACCTCTTATAAACCTGGTTTGGAATAGTTCGGGTTATTTATGGAATGGTATGATTTGCTCTGATAATCCATTACCTCAGTACAGAAACATCGAAGACCTTGTTTGGATGGGTATTATTGCCGAACATGAAATGAACAGCGATACCAATCTTGCAAAAGAAGTAATTCAAAATATACCGGGTTATCCTGAATTATTTAAAAAAGCCTTTGGTTCGGAAACGGTTACGGTTAAAAACATGGCACGTGCAATTGCACAGTTTATCAGGACGTTAACCTCAACCGATTCAAAATTTGACAGATATATGCGCGGCGAGGTGCAATTAAGTCAATCGGAACTGCATGGATTTGTTTTGTTCACAACTGAGGAAGGTGCTGATTGCTTTCACTGCCACGGCGGTTCGGGAAATCCCTTATTTACTACCAACCTGTTTTATAATAATGGAAAAGACAGTATTTTTGATGATCCTAAAGACCGTTATTCCATTACGGGCGATCCTATGGACCATGGAGCTTATAAAGCCACTACTTTACGAAATATTATTTTTACAGCTCCTTACATGCACGATGGCAGGTTTAACACTTTAGATGAAGTCATCAATTTTTATAGCCATCATCTTGTGTGGACACCTTATATTAATCCGCTTATGCATCATATTGCCAATGGAGGAACGCAATTAACAGCAGGCGAAAAGGAAGACGTGAAGGCTTTTATACTCTCGCTTACCGATACAACGTTTATTAATAATCCTGATTTTGGGAAGCCGGAGAAGTTTCCGGATGA
>JAIORT010000036.1 GCA_021107975.1 Bacteroidales bacterium
AAACGGATATTGGTGCCAGAATTTCATGCCGAAAGATATGAAATTTTATTGAATTACGCGCAGTGGTCTGACGAATACTCATAAATCTGCGTTTACCCTGTGGAATAGTAAAAATAATATTTAATATACTTTAAGGTTTTTCCCTCCGTTAATATATTCGATTTTATTTTTTTCATGTTATATAAAGTTAGTGTCAGTCCATAAAGTCTATAATTAAAATATTTTTTACATTAATTTAATTCGTGTAAATTGGTGAAATTCGTGTCTTTTTGTAAGTTTATGGATAAATACTAATTAATTTTGGAAACCAATTATAGTACACAAACCATGAAAACACTCGTGATTGTTTTAATCACATCTTTAATAATGCTGTTACCTCATAAGGTTATTAAAGCTGAACGTGATGATGTAAAAACCAAATATACCATCAGCGGACATGTAACTGACAGGCTAACCGGCGAAGACCTGATTGGCGCTACGGTTTTTGTTAAAGAATTAAAAACCGGGACAAGCTCCAATGTATATGGTTTTTATTCAATAAGTCTTGAGCCGGGAGCTTACACTCTGATATTTTCATATATCGGCTACGAACCGCATGAAATATTTTTTGACCTTAACAGCGACATTACTTACAATGTTGATCTTGCCGTTAAAAAGCAGGAGCTTGACGAAGTGGTAATAACAGGAACTGCACTGAACGAGAATATCACACGAACCGAGATGAGCACCATAAAAATGGATGTAAAAACCATCAGGCAGATACCGGCATTGATGGGTGAGGTTGACATAATCAAAGCCATTCAGCTATTACCGGGTGTTCAGACCATATCTGAAGGCAGTTCGGGATTTAGTGTCAGGGGTGGAAGCATGGATCAAAACCTGATTCAGTTGGATGAATCAACAGTTTACAACGCCTCTCATCTTATGGGTTTCTTTTCGGTGTTCAATAACGATGCAATAAAGGATGTAAAACTTTATAAAGGAGATATTCCCGCATCTTCCGGCGGTCGCTTGTCATCATTACTTGATGTAAGGATGAAGGACGGAAACTTAAAGAAAATTTCAGGGACAGGAGGAATAGGCACTATTGCAAGCAGACTGACCCTTGAAGGTCCAATTGTAAAAGATAAAGCTTCTTTCATTGTTTCAGGAAGAAGAACCTATGCAGATATTTTTCTCAAATTATTCGGAAATGATGATGTGAGAGATAACAGGCTTTATTTCTATGATTTAAATGCTAAAGTGAATTATAAAATAAATGAAAACAACAGGGTTTTTGTTTCAGCATATTACGGTAAAGATATTTTTAAGAATCCTGATTTTAAGATAGGATGGGGCAACCAAACCTTTACTGCCCGGTGGAATCATCTTTTCTCAAAAAAATTATTTTCTAACTTTACGTTTGTTTACAGCAAATTCGACTATGAGTTGGGTGTACCCGAAGGACAAGCCAATTCTTTCAGTTGGATATCTAATTTGAAGGATTATGGCGGTAAAGTTGATTTTAGTTATTATTTGAATACAAACAACACAATAAAATTTGGAACAAGCATAATTTATCACAATTTTATACCGGGTACAGCAAAGGGTCTTGGAGATGAAGCTTTTGCTAACGAATATAAAGTTCAGGACAACAATGCAATTGAATCAGGTATTTATGTGAGTAATGAACAAAAAATAGGATCGAGGTTAACATTAAAATATGGTTTAAGGTTTTCATACTTCCAGAATGTAGGTGAGGCTACTATATACAATTTTGATGAAAACTACGAGGTAATTGATTCAACGGTTTATAACAAAGGTGTGTTTTTTTGTCCCTATTACGGGTTTGAACCGAGGGTGGGAGCTACATTCGTTTTAAACGAGGTTTCGTCCGTAAAAGCAAGTTATGCCCTGACAAGGCAGTACATTCATTTAGCCCAGAACTCCACGGCAGGCACACCTCTCGATATTTGGTTTCCTTCCTCGCCTAATGTGAAGCCACAGATAGCCGACCAGGTTGCTCTTGGATATTTCAGAAATTTTAAGGAAAATAAAATCGAAGCCTCTGTGGAAGCCTATTATAAATATATCAATAATGCAATTGATTTTAAGGATCATGCAGAATTGTTGCTGAACCAGCATTTTGAAGGAGATCTAAGGTTCGGAACAGCATGGGCTTACGGCTTGGAATTTATGGTTAACTATAACATAAAAAAGGTTTCAGGATGGGTTAGTTATACTTTATCGAAAACCGAAAGAAAGATAAACGGAATAAATGAAGGGAATATGTATCCGGCAACTTATGACAAACCGAATGATGTTTCAATTGTGTTTAATTATAATGTAAGCAAAAGGTTATCAATCGGGGCAACATGGGTTTATTCCACAGGCTCTGCCGTTACTTTCCCTGCCGGCAAATTTCTTTACGGAAAAAAATATATACCTATTTTCAGTGAAAGGAACGGTTACAGAATGCCCGATTATCACAGGCTCGACCTGTCAGTTACCTTGCGAAGTAAAGATAAGCCCGGCAGAAAATGGTCGTATGATTGGAATTTTTCGGTTTATAATGCATATAACAGGAAAAATCCCTGGGTCATAAATTTTAAGCAGGATCCCGACAATCCGGATGTAACTTATGCAGAAATGATTTACCTGTTCGGTATTGTACCTGCTGTTACTTTTAATTTTAAATTTTAATGAAATGATAAAAAAATTATTAATCCTACTACTTAGTACAATGCTTATAGCGGGTTGTACCGAAAAAATTGACATTGATTTGGGAACTACTTATACACGGCTTGCTGTTG
>JAIORT010000865.1 GCA_021107975.1 Bacteroidales bacterium
TTTTACTTGTAATTACTTCTAACTCTTTTGCCCAGAATTATTACATTCCATTAAATATTCAAAAGGCTTATGAAAACAGAACCCGCTCCTCTGATGGTAAGCCCGGTACGAATTACTGGCAAAATTCATCAGATTATAATATCGATGTTGAACTAAATACCAAAGAGGATATTATAAAAGGAGAAGCAATAATTACCTATCACAATAACAGCCCTGATACTTTAAAAAGAATAATATTAAGGCTGTACCAGGATTTTTTCCGGAAAGGCAATGCCAGGCAATGGCCCATTCCTGATGGCGATATATCCGATGGCGTTCAGATTACAAAACTCAGGATTGGCAATAATGAATACGATCCCGACAGCGACTTCCCAAACTGGTGGATGACTAATTTATCTATCAGGTTAAAAGATCCCATAACACCAGGTTCTGATACGGAAATTAAAATAGAATGGAATTTTAAACTCCCGACAGTCAGAGGTCTGAGAATGCGAAAGTATGATGACGGGCATTATTTTATAGCATACTGGTATCCGCAGGTAGCTGTATATGATGACATTGATGGCTGGGACATGATAGAATACCTGGGAATGGTTGAGTTTTATAACGATTTCAATAATTATGATGTTAAGATTACGATGCCTGGAGATTATGTTGTGTGGGCAACAGGTGAGGTTCAAAACAGGGATGAAGTGCTTAATAAGGAGATTATCGAAAGATATAAAAAAGCAACGGAATCAGATGAAGTGATCCGAATTATTACACAGGAGGATTATGAGAATGGAATAGTTACGATTAGAGGAAATAAACATACATGGCATTTTAAGGCTGAATATGTTCCTGATTTTTCATTTGCAGCAAGTAATAAATCCAACTGGGATGGAGTGAGCCTTGTTGTTGACTCTTTATCAGGCAGAAGGGTTTTAACCGATGTGGTTTATCCTGAAAATTCCGATAACTGGGAGCGAGCCGCTGAAGTATCAAGAGCATCGGTGGAATACATGTCATTTATATTACCCGGTGTTCCTTTCCCTTATTCTCATGTAACTTCATTTAGCAATGGCACACCACGTGGAGGCATGGAGACCCCGATGATGGCAAATAACGGAGTATCGAGGAGGTTTACCGGCATGGTGATATTATTATTTCATGAAATTTCACATAATTATTTTCCGTTCTACATGGGTACAAATGAGCGTAAATATGCGTGGATGGATGAAGGGTGGGCTGTATATTTGCCAACAGATATCGTTGATAAATATGCTCCTGATTATAACTATTTCGGTGAAGAAGTTGAGGGTTACTTTTATATGGCTGGTCATGAAACAGAACTCCCTTTGATGGTTCCTACCTTTCAGCACAATAGCTGGTCAAGCGGCAGAACGGCTGCCTATACCCGACCGGCTGTGGCTTATCATTTGCTCAGGGAAACAATGGGAGATAAGCTCTTTAAACGGGCTTTGAAAGAATATATAAGCCGTTGGAATGGTAAACATCCTTTACCGTTTGATTTTTTTAACACCTTTGAAGAAATAGCCGGTGAAGACCTCGAATGGTTTTTCCAACCCTGGTTTTTTGAGTTCGGGTATCCTGACCTTGCTATTAAAGAGGTTCGAACAGATAATATTGTTGTAGTAGAAAAAATTGGGAATATGCCGGTACCTGTTGATGTAACCTGGTGGTATGAAGACGGGACAAGCGATATGGCTTATTATTCCACAGCTATTTGGAAGGATGGCAAAAGCACATTTGAGATCATTTTGCCCAAAGAAAAGAAGATCGAAAAAATTGAGATTGGCAGTGAAACCATACCTGATGTTGATAAGGAGAATAATATCTGGGAAGCGGACACTAAATAATATTTTGATGCTATGTCCTTCTGAATTGTATTTTAGTTAATTTTACCCACCTTTAAATTATCGAACAGTCGAACAGATATAAATAAATGAGTGTTAAAGTTGCGGTAGTTATTTTAAACTGGAATGGGAGGAAATTTTTAGAACAATTTCTTCCCTGCGTTGTTAAAAACAGCAAAGACCAGGCAGAGGTGATTATCGCCGACAATGCCTCGACCGACGATTCAGTCGATTTTATCAAAAAAGAATTTCCCGGAATCAGAATCATTCAAAACAAGACTAACAGTGGTTTTGCAAAAGGTTATAATGATGCTCTCTCACAGGTTGATGCAAAATACTATGTCCTGTTAAATTCCGATATAGAAGTTACACCGAACTGGATAAAACCTGTTATTGACATAATGGAAAGTGATGAGTTAATTGCAGCATGTCAGCCAAAGTTGAGGTCGTTTTACGAAAGGGATAAGTTCGAATATGCAGGAGCAGCGGGAGGATTCATTGATAAATACGGTTATCCTTTCTGCCGGGGAAGGGTTTTTCAGACAATAGAAACAGACAAAGGGCAGTATGATGACACTGCTGAAATTTTTTGGGCTACAGGCGCCTGTATGTTTGTCCGTTCGGATGTTTACCGCAAATTGGGTGGTTTGGATAAGAGATTTTTTGCCCACATGGAAGAGATAGATTTTTGCTGGAGAGCAAAGAATCAAGGATATAAGATTATGTATTGCCCTAATTCAACGGTCTATCATGTTGGAGGTGGAACGCTATCGAAAAAGTCGTGGAGAAAAACATATCTCAACATGCGGAATAACAATATAATGCTTTATAAGAACCTGCCTCATAACCGAATTTTGAAAGTTTTTGCCGCAAGATTAGTACTGGATTGTGCAGCCGCTTTTAAGTTTTTAATTGATGGAGGTATTATGGATATG
>JAIORT010000554.1 GCA_021107975.1 Bacteroidales bacterium
TTGAAGAAAACTGAAAAAAATGAAAACTAAAGAGAAAAAACTGAAACTGTACACCCTTGATGAAGTCAAAGATGAATTTTTAGGTAAAACAGGAACTCCGGAAAGAGAACAATATGAATTTGAGTTAAGAATGGATATTTTAGGAGAAATGATTAAAAAGGCAAGAAAGGAGCGAAATCTAACTCAAGTACAATTGGGGGAATTAATTGGAGTTCAGAAAGCACAAATCTCAAGATTAGAAAAACATACAGGAAATGTTAGACTCGAAACAATATTAAAAGTATTTCGAGCCTTAAAAACTAAATTGAAATTTCAACTAGAGTTTGAAAATGATTTTGAAGAATTATTAATGGCTTAAAGACATGAAGGAAACAAAAGCCTGACATCACCTCATAATTACAGGGCTTTCTTGTATTAACCAACGCACTATGCCGGCGCATAAATCCGAAAGAGCTATATTAAACCTGGTCAAACCCCGAAACCCGTAACCCGCAACCCGTAACCTGAATCATTTTTCAACAATCACAAACTCCGTCCGCCGGTTGAGCGCCCTGCCGGCTTCCGTTGTATTTGTGTCAATGGGTTTTGATTCGCCAAAGCCTTTATAATCCACTCGTTTAATATCTACACTTAGACTTATAAGGTATTCATATACGGCTTTAGCCCTGTTTTCTGATAAAATAAGATTATCATTATCATTACCGATATTATCGGTATGACCCTGTATGGAAACCTTTAATGTTGGATTCTCATTCAGGAACAGAAAAAATTCATCAATCACGATTTTTGATTCCGGGTTCAACTCATAAGAATTAAAATCGAAATAAATATCATTTAACCGGTATGATTTTCCGACCTCAATGGGCTTAAGTTCAATAAGTAGATTTTCAGGTGTTGTAAACCTTATATCAAGTCTTGAAATATATTTCGATTCCTGAACATATCCTTTTCTTTTGACCGTCATGATATAATCATCTCTGAACAAAACCGCAGCTACGTATTTCCCTGTAACCGAATCAACAGGAATTTCAGTTATCCCTTTTGATTCTATATTTTTTAGTTCAATATGTGTGTTTTTATATCCTGAATTATTTTCGTCATTTATTTTTCCTTTCACAAACAATACTTTTTCCGGTCTGGCTCCCTCGTAAAGATCAAAAGAATATAAATCCCATCCGCCGAATCCTGCGAATTTGTTTGAGGCAAAATAACCGTAATGACCATCCGTACTGACAAAAAAGCCTAGGTCGTCATCATAAGAATTAATAGGGTAGCCAATATTTTCAGGTTCGGACCAGGAACCATTTTCCTTTAATTTTGAATAAAAAATATCATAGCCCCCCAATCCCATCAATCCATCCGACGAAAAGTACAGGGTTTGACTGTCGGTATGAATAAACGGTGATTTTTCATTTCCTCTTGTATTTATTACGATTCCGAGGTTCTCAGGAATACTCCATTCGTCTTTATTATCTTTATGCGTACGGTAAATATCATAACCACCGTAACCCCCTTCCCTGTCACTGACAAAATATAAAGTTTTTCCATCTGAAGTAATGGATGGCTGCGAATCCCATGTATTTGAAAGATTTACATTATTACTCATACTTTGTATTTCTGTCCATACACCGTTTTTAAACTCCGAATAACAAATATCACAATTATAATAACGCATGTCTTTGGTATATTTGCAAAGTGTATAAAACAAAAATCTGTTATCAATAGTAAGTGTAGCGCCTCCTTCATTATCGTGCCTGTTAAAGGGAAAAGGCATTATTTGTCCCCTGTTAAATTCACCATCCTGCCTGTAACTATACATAAATCTTTCTTTAAATGACATCCGTGGAGTTATATCATCTCTCCTCGGTGGAATTTTTATTTTGCGGGTAAATAGTGCCATTTCGTTATCAGGAGATATTATTGGAAGATATTCATCATACTCGGTTGAAATTCCCGGTACGGGTTTGGGATTGAAAGGAACAGGATTTTTTAGCATTTTTTCATAAAATTTTGCGAAGTCCTGTATCCTGACCGCTTCATCATAGTCTTCATCGGTTCTTATCTTATCAACATCCTCAAGAAAATAGCTGATATATTCATAAGCTTTTTCATAATCTTCCGAACCATAAGCTATTCTTGATAAGTGATAATACGCATAAATATCATAATCAGGGCACAGCTCAATGACTTTAATAAAATTCTCTTTTGCAGCTTTCAGATTCATCCTGCGTTCCTTTATGTAAATCAATCCCAGGACAAAATATGCATCTACATAATCAGGCTCAATATCAATAACATTATTTAATTGCCTGATGGTTTCGGAATAATTTCTTTGCCTGAATGCCCTTATCGCTTTATCATAAACTTTATCTGCTCTTTCATTTTTGATTTCGGGGCAGGTTGATGTGGTTTGAGAGTGAAGGGTTGAAATGGGAAATAGGGTGATAAGGGTGATAAAGGAAATAAGGGGAATAAGAAATATAGGGTTTGTGTTCTTTAATTGTAATTTGTATTTTTTATTAACCGAAGTCATACTTATAGTGCAGGTTGTTTATAGTCAAGAACCAAGAGCCGAGAATCAAGAACCAAGAGCTAAAAGCCAAAACAATTAACTCATTCTGTTTGTCTTGTATTTTCTTTCATCTGTTTTAATTATTGTAACATGTTGACTATTTGCCACTCACATTTAATCATCCCCTTGTGCCTGCGCACCGTAGTGCTTCGGCACACAGGTGTGTGTCTCAATACAAAAAACATGAGTGTTTCATTTAATGTTAATCCTGCAAAT
>JAIORT010000802.1 GCA_021107975.1 Bacteroidales bacterium
CAACATTTGCAGGAGTGGATGAGTCAGCGGGTGAAACCATTATCTTCGAAGGTCGGAAATACAAGACATATCGCGGTATGGGTTCCATCGAGGCTATGCAAAAGGGTTCGAAAGACCGGTATTTCCAGGATATGGAAGACGATATTAAAAAATTCGTTCCGGAAGGAATTATTGGGAGAGTTCCTTATAAAGGCGAATTATCGGAAGTGATACATCAAATGGTTGGCGGTCTCAGAGCAGGTATGGGATACACCGGTTCAAAAAATATTTCGGACTTGCAAAAAGCAAAATTTATTAAAATAACTTCTGCCGGTGTTATTGAAAGTCATCCGCACGATATTACTATTACACGCGAAGCTCCCAATTATAGCAGATAAAAAAAATTTTAGATTTTAGATTTTAGATTTTAAATTGAAAAATGCAAAATACAAAATGGAAATTGTTCAATTGTTTCATTATTAAAGTGCTTATAAGATAACGATAGATGACTACTAATGACAGCGAAGCTAATGACTATAAATGAAAATGAAGAAAAATTTCTCATTATTGTGTTTAAAAAAATTATATTTGCGCCTCGAAATTATTAAACATTAACTTAAATATTAATTAGTATGAATTTTTTAAAGTATTTGATTTTAGGAATTGGAATCTTTCTGGTAGTATCAATGAATGCACAGGAAAACAGGGCATTGGTTACGATTGCCGGTGAAGATATTACAGTTGATGAATTTATGTATGTGTATAAGAAAAACAATACTCAGGGCGATATCATTGATAAGAAGTCTGTACAGGAGTATCTCGATCTTTATATCAATTTCAGGTTAAAAGTTAAAGAGGCAGAAGAGCTGGGATATGATACGGTTACGGCATTCAAAGAGGAACTGTCAGGTTACAGGGAACAGCTCGCAGAGCCTTATTTTGTAAATGAAGATATAATTGAAGAATTGCTGGTTGAGGCTTATGAGAGAAAAAAAGAAAATATCAGGGTAAGTCATATCCTTATCATGACAGGACCCAATGCCATGCCTGAAGATACACTTGATGCCTATTTCAAAATAATGGAAGCCAGAGAAAGAATAGAAGCCGGTGAAAGTTTTGCCGAAGTTGCAAAAGATGTTTCTGAAGATCAGTCAGCTCGTGAAAGAATATCACCACGCGGAGGAAGAAACATACCCGGTAATGGCGGAGACCTTGGATATTTTACGGTTTTCGATATGGTTTATCCTTTCGAAACTGGCGTATTCAACACTGCGGTTGGAGAAATGTCAATGCCGGTTCGTACCGATTATGGTTATCATATTATTAAAGTTACCGACCGCATTCCGGCTTTAGGCACAATGGAAGTAGCCCATCTATACCTAAAAATGCCTGATAGCGCTACTGCTCAGGATTCAACCGATGTCAGACTTAAAATAGATTCGTTGTATCAGAGAATTCAGGAAGGTGAAAGTTATGAAGATTTGGTTAAAGAGTATTCTGATGATAAAGGTTCATCGGGAAGCGGCGGATTATTGCCTAAGTTCGAGGTAAATCGTATGGTTCCCGAATTTATTGAGGTGATAAATACATTGCAGGATTCAGGCGATGTTTCCAAGCCCATTTTAACAGCTTATGGTTGGCATATTATTAAACTCTACGAAAAAACCGGAATAATGCCCTTTGAGGAAGTTGAAAAGGACATGCGTAAGAGGTTGGAAAAAGACCGGCGAGCACAAAAGAGTGAGGATATTATAATCAGCGATATTAAAAATGAATATGGATTTACTTTAAATGAAAAGGCAATAAGAGAAATTAGCGATATTATTGATTCAGCAATTTTTATAGGAAAATGGGGAATTCCTGAAGATGTAATATTAAATGATGTGATATTTACTCTTGATGACCAAACGTATTCACAAAAGCAATTTGTAGATTATATTGCCGTCAATCAGGATATAGGAAGCGGCGAAAATATTAATGAATTTGTAAATAGAAAATTTAAGCAATTTGCTGATGAAGAGTGCAAAGCTTATGAAGACAGCCGCCTGGAAGAGAAACATCCGGATTTTAAAGCTATAATGAAAGAATACAGAGATGGTATCCTGTTGTTCGAACTGACCAATAATAAAATATGGTCGTTTGCTACAAAAGATACTACCGGATTAAAAGAATACTATAACAAGCATAAAAAAGAATTCTTATGGGATACACGCTTAGACGCATCTATCTATACGTTTAATGACACTAACTATATTGAAGCGATTAGAGAATTGATATTAAATGGTAAAAGTGAAGATGAAATACTTACTGAGATTAATAAAGACACACTGGATATAGTTCGTATTGAGCATAAGAAATTTCAAAAAGAAGATAATGAACTTATTGATTCTATAAAGTGGAAAAAGGGAATTGTAGATAATATGAAGCATGATGGCAGAACTGTTTTTATTGTGGTTCATAAAAAGATTGCTCCCGAGCCAAAGTCATTTAATGAAGCACGTGGTATAATTACCGCCGGGTACCAGGAGTATCTGGAAGAAAAATGGATAAAAGAATTAAGAGCCAAATATCCTGTGGAAATCCATGAAGAAGTCTTGTCATCTTTGACAAATTAGTGTCGGCATTAAAAGTTATTGAAATTATATAAGTGAGAATAGCATGGAGCATGGAGTAGATTTATTAATTTATGCCCCCAACACCCAGCACCCAGCACCATGCACCCAGCATCAAGTAACTTATATGTATGGTTAAGTTAAGTTAATAAGTTTATGCGTTTCAGTTTATTTC
>JAIORT010000101.1 GCA_021107975.1 Bacteroidales bacterium
GCCGAAGCAACTGTGCTACGGAGCTATGGAGAATTTGCTATCTATGATTCCGGTGTTTAAAAAAAGTAAAAATTTTTGGTAACAAAAAGGTGAAGAAATGAGTATTACAACAAGAAGATAATATGTAAATCATTTTGATATAAATGTATTTATTTTAGTATATTGATTTTTATGGAATTTTTTAATAATAATCTGGAAATAGTTTTTGCAGGACTGCCTGTAACAAATTACAGATTAATATTCACTTTTTTACTGGCAGCAGCAGTTACTTATTTTGCTATTCCTGTTGTAATAAAAACTGCTTTAAAGAAAAATCTGGTTGATAATCCGAACGAGAGAAAAATGCATAAGACCCCGATTCCTACTCTTGGAGGTGTGGCTATTTTTATTGGTATTTTGTGCGCTTCGGTTATCTGGCTAAGTTATTATTATAGTCTTGAGATGCTATTGATATTTGTTTCTATGATAATATTATTTATTACCGGAATAGTTGATGACCTTACCGATATGTCAGCATTAAAAAAGCTTGCTATACAAATTTTTGTGTCATTTATTGTGGCTTGGTGCGGAGTAAGGATTCAATCGCTGGGTGGTATATTTGGCATATATGAAATTCCGGTAATACTACAATACTTAATAACGATAGCACTTGTTGCCGGTGTAACCAATGCATTTAATCTGATTGACGGTATTGACGGATTAGCCGGCGGAATTACTTTTATCAATGCTGTTTTTCTTGGTTTGATCCTGCTGTTTTCCGATAAAATTGAGTTTGCTTTTATTGCCTTTTCATTGGCAGGGGCATTACTTGCCTTTTTAAAGTATAATTTTAATCCTGCTAAAATCTTTATGGGTGATACCGGATCTTTGATAATTGGATTTATTATGGCTGTTATTGGTATAAGTGCTTTGCAATGTAATAGCAGTATCTTAAGCACTACCACTCCCTATTCACCAAGCTTGTTTATTCTTGTTACAGGAATAATCTTATTGCCGGTTTACGATATGTTGCGTGTATTCTTCGTGCGTATAGTATTAGAACATAAATCACCATTTGCTGCCGATAAAAATCATACTCATCATTTATTGATAGAGACAAAATTTAACCATAAAAAGGCAACAATTGTACTATATATTTCAAATATTATAATAATCATTACAGCATTCTTTTTAAGGGGTTTTGATCCGGTATTCTCAATATGCCTGTTATTTATTTTAGCAGTGATATTAAGTGAAGGCATAACTCTTAAAAGAATATTTATTGCTAAATTCAATGAAATTTTTCTATCAAAGCGTGCTAAGGTATTAGTACGTGATAATAAATATTTAAATAAAATTATGGAGGATTAATTATGGAAACACCAAATGAAAAAAAAATAAATATTTTTCTGGTTGACGATAATGATATTTTCGCTGACATTGTGAGTTCTCGTTTGGAAAGCAATTCTGTTTATAATGTAGAGTCATTTCCAACCGGTGAGGATATGCTGTTAAAGCTCACCAAACAAATGCCTGATATTATAATTCTGGATTATGAGTTAGACAGCATTAACAGTAATGCAATGAATGGCAGTGAGATTCTGAGTCTTATTACAAAAAAAAGACCTAATATGCCTGTAATAATGCTTACGGCACAAAAAGGTATTCAAAAAGCTTTACATCTGATGCATAGCGGAGCTATGGATTATATTGTAAAAGACAACAACTTATTTGACAACTTGAATAAATCTCTGGAAAGTATTACGGAGATGTCAGAACTGAAAAATGAAATAGTTGGATTAAAGGAAAAAACAAAGCATTACAGGAAAAGGATTGTTAAAGTTGTTGCTGTTTCAGCAGCATTGATTGCGCTTTTAATATATATCTTTTTTTCCTGAATATAGCGAGGAGTAACCAGGTTTGAAATTTACGTATTATATTATAATGTTTTAGTTCGTTGTAAAGCCATTACTTAAACCATCCAAATTATAACTGTCAGGAAATAAAGAATTATTTCCACCGTATCTATATATAATTGTTTCAAAGTGAGTCTTTTTTCAGGCTCACAAAAAAGCCCGCCTTAAAACAGCGGGCTTTTTGATTTGTTTTATAATTGTTAATTCGGCACTTGTGAACTTGTACCTTCATTCGGCAGCCAGAAATCATTTTTATCCTGGTTACTTGATTGAGTGTTTAAGTTAAGGTCACCTCCAAGATAGCCGGACGCTCCTGCATCGGTTGACCATCCATTACCTTTATCATCAGCATTAATGGTTCCATCAGCGTTCACGTCGCCGGTAACCATACCCCATATACCGGTTTCAAGTTCAGTATATCCGGCAGCACCTCCATATACTTGTCCCGAACCGGTTGAGAAATCAAAAGTTTCAACTGTACCATCAACCGGATTTAATCCTGTTGCATTCATAATACTCAGATGGTTTCTGTGCCAGATAACGACAAATAAGTTATTATTGATTGTAAGGTTAACATTTAATGGTGTTGAACCGTTCAGGCTGACCACTTTTCCATCTGCCATAAGATATGCCGGATATTGTGCTATTTTGGTTCCGCTACCGGCTCCGGCTGCACTGCTTGCATCTCTTAATTCAATCAGAACCCAGTCAACGGCATAGTAAGGTATATATGTTATAGTATCGATTCCTGAATATTGCCACACAGGATTGTTATTTCCGTAATAAGGTAAAACCGGATCGAAAGGCTGGTATAAAGGTAACAATCCATCACTTCTCAGATCATTTCCCATGCTGTCGTT
>JAIORT010000090.1 GCA_021107975.1 Bacteroidales bacterium
TTAGTGCACTGATCATTTCATCGGGTCCGGCAGCATTATTGACCATAAAAAGTACGTTAGGTGTATTGCGGTTGGCAGCAAGTATTGGTAATATCTCCGGAATGTGATTTTTAGGCATCATTACAACTACCAGATCATAAGCGTCTTCCGGATTTAGTTGTTCCACAATGTTAACGCAAGTAATACTTTCATTACCGGTATTCACATCTTCCAGCACAATGCCTTGCTCGCGGATGTCAGCTAAGCGCTGACCCCGAGCAAGGATTGAGACTTCCTGTCCGGATTCTTTACAGCGTGCAGCATACAAACTACCTATTACGCCTGCACCATAAAATAATATTTTCATTTCTTCTCCTTTCACTAATTTTTAAATTTTATGAATTACACTCTTGTTTTTAAGCTGCTTCTCTCTTCCTTATTTTCTAAAAAGAAATCCTTCAAATGATGTTTTCCATAAGTGGGAGCAACCATTTCCATCGTAAGAACAGTCATGAAAAATTCTATAGGGCCATAGGTTTTTACAGATGTAAAGAATCTCAGTGTCGCCAAAATAAAATTCTTTAACCAGATTGGAATCCGGGATATCTTTATCTTTTTGTTAAGGGATTCAAATGCAATTGCTACAATCTCATTGTGTGTTAAAATATCCGGACCACCGACATTTATTTCTTTCTCCTCACCATCAGCCGCATTAACACAAACTTCTGCTAAATCTTCACCGTGAATAGGATTTATTCTATACTTACCGGAACCAAATACATATCCCCTTCCTTTTTTTGCCATTTTCAGGTAATCCAGCATATCAGAAAAAAAACCGTTGGGGTAAATAATAGAATAATCCAATCCGGATTTTTTCAATTCCTCTTCAAACCTTACTTTAGCCTGGATACCTTTTAAGTTTTTCATTTTTTCAGCGTTGAATACTGATACATAGATAAATTTCGAAATTCCTTCTTTTTTAGCTTCTTCCAAAAGATTCATGTTGCCCTGATAATCAACATCCATATATGTCAGATTATCTTTTTGCTTGGTGATTCCAATAGATGAAAACACGATATCCATGTCCTTGCATATTCCCTGCAAAGAATTGGGATCAGTAACTGCACCTGTAAATGCCTCATCAATATATTCGCTGATACTTTCAAGCCTGGCTGCATCTCTTGCCAGAGCACGAACCCAGTAGCCTTGTTTTTTGAATTCTTGCAGAACGAATCTGCCGAGGTAACCGGTTGCGCCGGCGATTAAAACTTTTTGCATTTTATTTTCTCCTTATTTTTTTCAAATATGATAACAATTTCTGTCTCACTACATTACAATTCTTTATTTCTTATTATCCTGATCGGGTTCAACACGCTTTACGGAGATCAGGGGTAATCCCAAATCACGAACCCGGATGAGCAATCCGTGTAAAGCTGCCTGGTCTGCAACTTTACCTGTTATGGTAGTCACACCTTCCTCAGATGTAATTGTCATACCCTCGAACCAATCACACCATTGGCTCCCGAGACGTCCCTTCACCTTTATTTGATAGTGTGCCGGACCATGCCAGAGATATTGTTTTTTCATTGCCAATTTCCTTTATCTAATCCATTCTCGATTGTTTTCTCATATAGCTTCACCACGTCACTCACATTCTAATAAACTGTTACTGCAAAATTACTTTATGAAGTGGAGGATGTAATCGTCCAAAAGGATGATTTTAAAGGATGATTTTATAATAAATTATAAACTTTACCGTCAAGCATTTCGGATAGTTGAAAACTGTCCTCCAAATCAATCACTAAACCCCTAAACAATGTAGAATAGAGATAGTAGAATCTCGAATCTCTTTTTTCAACTTCGTTTCGTCCAAGAAATAAATTGTGCTCGGTGGTAGCCACATTGCTAAAACTAAGATATACAGCATTTTTTGCAGTAATTAATCTTACACCTGTACCAAGCTGTTTTGATAACCTGAAGCATTTTACAGTCCAAAGTGCCATATCCCCATCATTGTAAATGATATACAACCTCTTTTGGATGTTTAATTTTTCTACCCAGGAACTATGCCCTTTTTGACTAACAGCTGCAGCATTAAGAATAAGGTTGTCAAAAATATCAGGACTTATTTTTTCAGTGAAACCCATCTCAACAAGATTTTTTGCCAGATGATTACCCATACTGTGAAAGATTATACTGAAAGTTGATTGAGGAAAATACTGACTTATAGTTTGGTGAGAAGCATGTAATACTTGTGCAAAATTCTCAGTTACCTTTTTTGAATTAATAATACTATTTCTAATGAAAAGACAGTTAGTTGGCCAATCAAACATGATAAGATTAATCCCGTAACGTTCGATGACTTCAAGCCCTCGACCTAAATTTTCTTCAAAAGTTTTTCCATGACCATGTACATACACAAGAAAGTCATTTCCCCTATCCAATACACGGATAGCTTCTTTGACATTATTACAAGGTGTAATAAAGGTTGAATCTTCAAATTTGCTTACAAGGAAGATGAATTCTGCATGATTTGGATGGACACCTGCTAAGTAATCATACCCATTTTCAGGAATAAAATTTCGAGTACTTACTATTATAAAACGATCTGTTGCATTTCTTGGAATATTTGATACAAACTTGTAGTTTTCCCAAGAATCATAACTGTTTTGATCGTGTTTGCCATTTACAGAAGGGCTAAACAAAATCAGTAAAGCAAACAATTGGATCAAAGGCAAGTAAGTTGTAGTTCTCATGGCTGGATAGATTAATAG
>JAIORT010000657.1 GCA_021107975.1 Bacteroidales bacterium
TTTTAAATATCTTTGTCAATAAATGAATGAGCTTCACCTCTATCAGGATACGTCCGAAGAAAGAGGGGAAGTTTGCTTATTTTATAAATGAGTTGGCAAAATAGTAATAGCCCCCAAAAGTTCAAACTTCTTTAAATAAATAGAAATGTAAGAAATGCAAAAATGGATTGATGAAATAGAATCACAGATTATTGATACGGAAGATAAGGTATTATTTGACGAAGCTATAGGTTGCTTAAAGAATAATTTTCTGCGTTCTTCTTATATTATAACTTGGATTTGTTTAGTAGAATCGTTAAAGAGGAAGTTGTATAAACTTTCAAACCTTGGTGATAAAAAAGCAGAAGAAGCGATAAAGAAAATTGAAAAGAATGAAGAGCAGAACAATTCTGTTGATAAAATTATAATGGAAGAATCAATGAATTGTAGCATAATTGAAAATACAGATTATAGTACACTAAAATATTTATGGGAACAAAGATGTATCTTCGCTCACCCTTATAGAATTCAGCCCCAAATAGAAGAAGTTAAGCATATTTTATCACAAACATTGAAATTATCTTTAGGCAAAGACCTCTTTTTTAACAAAGATTATTTAACTGAAATAGCTATCAATATAGTTGATAAACCATTTTTTTTACCAGTGGATAATGAAAAATTGCAAGAGTATTCACAAAAAGTTCTTTCACGTACTCCTCAGAATTTATTTCCTTTTTTCTTTAAAACGCTTTTGTATAAAATCGGGACAATAAAAGATAATGATACAAAACTCAATGAACAAGTTAAATTAAGGCAGTTTATTATTCAAACCTTAGAAAATACTGAAAAACAATTAGATGATGCTGTATGGGCAATTGAAGATAGAGCAGTTAAATTTCCATATGAATGTTTTATTGGGTTTGTTTCAAAAAGCATTTGGACTAAGATTCCAGAAAGAGTTAAAGAAATTTTAATTTCATATATTGAAACTGAAGAAAACCCGCAAAAATTAAGCGTAATGAAACTGATTACCAAAGGCTTAATTGAAAGCAGTATTTTAGAAGACAAATTCAAAACCAAATTCATTAAATACTTAAATAAAAATAAATTTGCTAATGCTATAAATTATTATGGTGATAGCAAATCAGCTTATGAAAGAGTAATTTCAGAATTAGAAACATTTGACTATAACATGCAAAATGATGTTGTTGATTTCTTAAAAACGGATAATGGAGTAAATCATATTAATGGTCTCGACTTTCAGAAACAATTCTATCTTGGTAGAATTTTAAAAGCTGCATCTCGCAATAATCATTTTAAAAGCCAATCATTAACGCATAGTATAATTTCATTATCAACAAATTATTCTGGATATGTCATTGGTGGTATCGCATTTGGGCATATTATTAACAATCGTGATTTACTTAATATTGAACTTAAACAAATAGTTCCAATGGTCAAAATTTTAAATAATACAGAGCAAGACATTCAAGAATATGTCTATCAAAAAATATTTAAAAACCTTAATGATAAAAAAGCAGATGAATTTGACAAATTTAGTTATAGTAACGAATTGTTACAAGCATCAGTTACTGACAAAATGGTTGCGGAGATAACTGACTGGAAAGGTGTTAACAAAGATAACTGTGTCTTATTAGTAGATAAAATAAAAAGCTACTTTGCCTAAAACAGGCGAATATAGTAAATTGCTCTGATAAAGCTCCGCAAATAATCATATTTGCCATCCGTTGACAGCAATTCCCCACATCACGAGAACTTGATTAATTTCTCAAGCTAACGTAAAAATAGGGGTGGAAAAATTCGGTAAAAATTGATAAATTTGAAATATATATAAAAAAAAGATAATCAACAACAAAATTTGACGTTAGTCAGAATTATAAACGAACTAACAATGAAATTTGGAAAGACAATAAAATTATTCTTAATAGATGGAGAACCAAACGGAAGAATAACCTGCGAACTTTCAAACTGGACAGGCAAGGCATATAAAATTCCAAGAATCAAAATCAAAGAGTGTACTGACAGACCCGACTTGACAAATCCTGGTGTTTACCTCCTATTTGGCAAAGACGAAACAGACAAAGACATAGTTTACATCGGAGAAGCTGAGATAGTTTACAAACGACTAACACAGCATTTGACACAAAAGGATTTCTGGAATGAGGCAATTGTTTTTATAAGCAAAGATGAGAATTTGAACAAAGCCCACATTAAATATCTCGAAAATAGATTATTTGAAATAGCTAAGACTGTTAACCGTTACAAAGTTGACAATAATACGACACCAACTCAATCTTCAATTGCCGAATCAGACCGTGCAGAAATGGAGGAATTCATTGATAATATCAAAATTCTTATCAACACTCTTGGACATAAAGTATTTGAAGACAAAATAGAAATCAAAACACAACAACAGCAAGCTCAAGAAACTTTTTACATAAAAGCCGCAAGAGGTGCAGACGCACAAGGTGTACCAACATCAGATGGCTTTGTTGTTATCAAAGGTTCAAAAGTTGCCAGTTCGACAGTACCTTCTATGTTTCAAAATTTTAAGCAATTAAGAAACAAACTTATAGGCAATGTAGTAATAATTCTAAATAATGGAAATTTAGAATTTTCTGAGGATTACGTTTTTTCAAGTCCTTCTACAGCAGCAATCATAATAATGGGTCGTACTGCTAATGGACTGAGCGAGTGGAAACTAAAGGACGGAACAACTCTTAAGGACTTTGAAACAGAAAAAAAATAAAAA
>JAIORT010000985.1 GCA_021107975.1 Bacteroidales bacterium
AAAATAAGTATTAATTAAAATTTCAGAAAAATGAAAACAACAATTATTTCTTTATGCCTGATTATGGCAACGGTATTTGTTTATTCGCAAGCCGAACAGGATTACATGATGATGATGGTAAAACAAAAAAAAGCGTTTAAAATGGCACAAAATGAGAAGGATTTCCAGGACCTTGCTAACAGTTTCGAGCGCATCGCCAATACCGAAACAGATAAATGGCACCCATTGTACTATGCAGCTTTATGTAATATTAATCTGAGCTTTGTATCGGAAGGCAGTGATAAAAAGGATTCGTATCTTGATAAGGCACAAACTTTCATTGACAAAGCCATTGAAATCTATCCAGATGAATCGGAATTATTTGTCTTACAAGGGTTGCTTTACCAGGGGCGTATCCAGATTGACCCGGTAACCCGCGGAAGGAATTATTCTATGAAGGCAGGTGAAGCTCTTAATAAAGCCAAAAAATTTAATCCTGACAATCCGAGAGCTTATTATCTTCTTGGTTTGAATGTGTTGCATGTTCCCGCAGCATTTGGAGGAGGTACTGAGGCTGCATGTCCCTTATTTAAAACAGCCATGGAAAAATACGAGACAATTATTCCCGACCATGTATTATCTCCAACATGGGGCGGCGAACAGAATCAGCAGCAGTATGCGCAGAATTGCGGGGAAGAAGAATAGCGATTTTTGATTTGTGAATAATTAATCATGTCCTGAAACTTCTGGATCAGGAATAAAAAAACAAACAATCCAGAAGTTTCGGGAATAGACAATAATAATGAGTGAATTATGAGGAATGCTGATAAAAAAAGAATTTTTTTAGGTCATCTGCGAGATTTACTGATTGTTATTATTATTGGTAATTTAATAACATCGCTATTTGGTGCAAGCATTGATTATATTTTTAGTTTTCAAGCTTCGGCATATTCATTATTGATAGGGGGTTTTTTATGGAAAGGAAACCAAGCAATTGGTTATTTTGTTAATAAACATGTTAATATGCACGAAGAGCCAGCCAGGGCGCTGAGGTGGAATTTGTTTGCGATGTTTAGCTATTCTGTAATTATAATTTTTCTTGTCAATTTTTTTTGGCATGTTATTTTATATAAAATTGAAGTTCGTCATTTATTTCAAGGTTCCGGCAGGCTTGTCATGATTGTGGAATTGGGAATTACAATAGTGATTATCTCAATTTTGTATTCAATTGATTTTTTTCGGTCATGGAGGGAGGCAGCAGTAAACGAAGAAAAACTAAAACGCGAAAGCATCGCCTTGCAATACAAAGCCCTGAAGAACCAGGTTAATCCTCATTTTCTGTTCAACAGCCTTAACACATTGTCAACCCTGGTTTATAAAGACCAGGATTTGGCGACTAAGTTCATTAAACAACTTTCGGAGGTTTACAGGTATTTGCTGGAACAAAAGGACAATGAAGTTGTAGCCGTAAAAACGGAAATAGAATTTGTTGAAAAATACCTGTACCTTCAAAAAATCAGGCACGGAGATAATTTAAAAACAAATATTGACCTGAGGGGTTGTTCTGATAAATTGATAATTCCGTTGTCTCTTCAAATGTTAGTGGAAAACGCCGTAAAACATAATATCGTTTCGAAGGATGATCCGCTTGAGATAAAAATATTTAATGATAAAGATTATATAATTGTACGGAACCATTTGCAGAAAAAAACCACAATCGGGCATTCGGGAGGAATAGGTTTAAACAACATTAAATCAAGATACGAATATTTTACAAATAAATCTTTTATTATTGAAGAGACCTCATCACACTTTATAGTAAAAGTTCCTCTTATCAAATCCGGCGAAGCATGAAAGTTGTAATCATAGAAGACGAAGTACGGGCTGCCCAATTTCTTGAAGGGTTGATTAAAGATTATGATCAACGGATTGAAGTAGTTGAAATATTTGATTCGGTAAAAAGAAGTGTGAAGTATTTCAACGATAAACCGCAAGTTGACCTGGCATTTATGGACATACAATTAGCCGATGGTTTGAGCTTCGAAATATTCGAAAAAACTTTAGTCGAATGCCCGGTAATTTTTACAACTGCTTTTAATGAATATGCAATTCGCGCTTTTAAAGTTAATAGTATTGATTATTTGTTAAAGCCCATAGACTTCGATGAACTCAAAGCAGCGATAGATAAATTTAAAAAAACTTATGCCCAAACCCAGATTATCCCGCACCAACAGGTTTTTGATGATGTACTTCAAATGCTGACAAACAATTATAAGCAACGCTTTGTGATAAAAGTTGGAGAGCATATTAAATCCATTTCTGTTAAAGATATCCTGTATTTTTACAGCCTCGAAAAAGCTACTTTCCTGCATACTTCCGATAACCGTAACTACGTGATTGATTATTCGCTGGAGCAGGTTGAAGACCTGATTGACCCGCAAAAGTTTTTTCGTATAAACAGGAAATACCTGATAGCAATGAATTCCTTTGGTGATATTATTTCTTATTCCAACAGCCGCTTGAAAATTGAACTGTTACATTCAGATGATCAGGATGTAATTGTTGCGAGGGAGAAAGTTGGGAAGTTTAAGAAGTGGCTGGATGGGTGAGATGTTAATTGTTAATGGGTAGAAAAACATTGTGGCAGGTTTAGGATTGTGTTTGGGCATGAACGACAGGGCAATGTGTATGACTGCAAAGAGCTTACTAAATATCTTCAATTTCTTTTTCAGCATCATAACCTACTGAGGCAATATTGGATGAAGCAAC